>JAPKEL010000050.1 GCA_028822065.1 Woeseiaceae bacterium
ATCGAATGCATAAAGTCCCTGCTTTTGGTGCTCCAGGTAATCCATCAATGTTTGACCCAAAATATTTGTCACCTGAAGAACGTGATGTATTGGTTGACTATCTTGCTGATAATTTTGGTCCTGAAGATCCCCCCAAGGTTATACAACTAGAGGTGGAACCCGAATTGGACTTAAATGCATTAAAGTCTGCAATGTTTATTGAGTATATCTATCGTGAACCGGAAGGTAAATATCCGGTAGATCCTTGGCCTCATCAAGTAGATTTTGACCTTGATGGTAATGTTTGGTTAGCCTATACAGCATGTTGTATTGTGAAATTTGATCCGCGAACTGGTGAGCAATTTGTGTTTGAAGATCATGGAGGTGGGCATGGTATAGCAGTTGATCAAACCGATGGTTCAGTTTGGTATTCAGGTGATGTAGTAAGACACTTAGATCCTGAAACTGGTCTTGTTGATAACTGGAAATCTCCAGGTAATAGCTTCTTGGGAAGTAACACTCAGATTTTTGACTCAAAGGGCAACCTTTGGCTGTCTCTTCTTGGTGCAGGAGCTCTAGGTAAATGGGAGCGTGAAACAGACACTGTCAAATACTGGGATGTTCCTGTTATGCGAAGTCGGCCCTATGGCATTGTTATGGATCATAATGATAAAGTCTGGTTTGCTGATTACCACAATAATGGTGTCACTCGTTTTGATCCCGATACTGAAAAGTTTAAACATTTTAATCTCATCAAAACTCAAAATGTAACGGCTATCAGACGTTTGGGTGCTGACTCAAAAAATATGATTTGGGCAGGTACTTGGGGTAACTTAGCATTCAATAATTCAAGCTTGTACAAGTTGAATCCTGAAACTGAAGAAGTTACAGAATACCCATCGGGTATTCCCTATGGTGCTATTTATAATGCTGAAGCTGATAACCAAGATAACATTTGGATTGCTCCGGACAACTATGTTTCAAAATTTGATCAAACAACTAATAAATTTACCCACTACCCAATACCTACCAGATCTGACAGTTTAAAAACTACCATAACCCGGGATGGTGGTGTCTGGTTTATCTATCGTAATGCTGGTAAATATGCTGGTTATGGTGGCAGCGCAGTGGTTTTATACCCTGATATGAACAAGATAGAAACCTTGGCTGCATATCATGATAAAAATAGTGCAGGATATGCGCTTAGCGGCTATCAAGGACCGCCATCTCCTAAAGCTAAAGGTCTTGATCGCCCTGTTGCTCCTGGTGCTCAGAATGAAGAAGAATATAAAATATTTGCTTTGGCAAACGGACTGATAAAAAAAGACGGCCCAACTTCAACAGAGGAAAATCCAGAATGATCGACTTATTTAGCTGGTTATATCCAATACATTAATGATCATAGATTGGATAGTTTGTGACAAAATTTATATACCTTTAAAGTTCAGGTATAGAAGTAACAAGTCTAAAGCCTCTAATGGGAATGAGGGAAAATATTACAATGATTAGATCATTGAGTAATGGTCTTGAGATACTGATTTTTTTAAATAGACGAAATAGTTCTAGTGCTGGAGAACTATCTAAAAAGTTAGGCATACCTAGAGCTACGGTATATAGAATACTGGGTACACTTGAAGAAAAAGGTTTTGTATATAAACACCCAGATGATCATCGCTATCATATAAAACCAAAAGTTAAAGCCTTGAGTGAAGGTTATAGTGAAGACGATGAACTCACCACTATAAGCAGGCCACATTTATTAAATGTTACAAAGATTCTGCGATGGCCTGTTGCTCTTGCTGTTAAATCAGGAGTGGAATTAATTTTACGAGACAACACAGATAAAGCTAGCCCCTTAGCAATAGAGCATTTTAGTAGTGGTTATAATGTCCCTATCCTTGGAAATGCATCTGGACCATGTATTTTAGCTTATCTAAGTCTCATTGAACAACGTGATATTCTCAATGTCTTACATGATACTGGTCGCTTGGTTGATCTAACCAAACAATCGGTAGAGGAAATAATAAAATCGCTAAAAATAATAAAAAAACAGGGTTATTCTATACACAAACGAGAGAGAAATAAATCCTATGTTGGGTACATGAGAATCTCTAATTTGACATCCCTTTCGATACCCATTATTAAAAAAAATAACAACATTGTTGGGGCAATGACTATTCGCTATGCAACTTCAGCATTGACTAAAGAAAAAGCTCTGAAGAACTTTATACCAGTAATGGCGGAATCGGTATCGAAGATAGTTGAGCAAATGGAAGTGAAAAACGACTGAGCAAGAAAATATCGTTCTAAACTAGGGTACGCCACTCTTTGTGATCTGCGTTGGGATTTCGAACTATGTTAAAATAATCTTCTCTGATATTGTGTGTGATTGGCCCAATATCACCGTCACCTACGCTGAAATGATCAATGGATGTAACTGGAATAATTTCTTGTCCTGTACCGCATAAAAAAGCTTCATCTGCAAAGTATAATTCGCTGCGATCAACGCTCCGCTGCTCAACCTGATGTCCTGTTGTTTCTTGGTAGCGAGTGATAATAGTATCCCGAGTGACACTCTCCAAAATATTACTTGAGCATGAAGGAGTGATCAGTTTGCCATCTCGAACCATGAAAAAGCAGGCAATGGGTGCTTCAGATACATAGTCATCTGGGGTGAGCATTAATGCACCATCATAACCATCCAGTTTTGCCTCATGAACAGCTAAACGAGCATTATGATAATTTGCTGTTGCTTTGATTCTAGGCGGGCTTGCATTATCAGATAGTCGCCTCCATGAACTTACTCCTAAACTCATTCCATGTTCAGCAAAGGTATTTTTTTTTCTAGGCATCGCCGCTGCCGTAAATCCAATGGGACCTGTGGTCGATAACAAGCCTTGACCTTCAATATAAACTAAGAGCCTGATGTAAACATCAGAGTCGGGTTTATTTGCTCTTATAAGATTTATCAAACATTCAGTCAAATAATGACTTTCATAAGTGTCCCCAAATCGCATCACCTTCATACCCACTTTTAGTCTTTTTAAATGTTCTTCTACACGGAATAAAGAGAACTGATTGGTTTCTGGTATATGATAGGCACGCAACCCCTCAAAAACAGTTGTGGCATATGTCACGGCGAGAGATAACGGATGTATGCGTGCATCTTCAAATGGCATAAGTTCTCCATTCATCATAATAATGTCACTTTTCCACATCCTCTTAGCCTCTATTACACCAGAAGGATATTGTCAGTAACAAGATGGTTGATGGTTTTTTAACTGACATCTAGTTAATTTAACTCCAAAATATCACTGGTAATTATCGTACTCAATTTCTGCATATTTTCTAGGCTACGCTGATGATCTTGATCATTAGCAGCAATACAGCAATCAGAGATTACAGTTACCACAAAATCTCGGTCATGAGCTTCTCTTGCAGTTGACTCAACTACCATGTCAGTAGCTACTCCAATCAAGAATAATTCTTTAATGCCCATCGTTTTGAGTGTGAGATTCAATGCCGTGCCATAGAAAGCACTGACTCGATGTTTAGTGATAATTAACTCATCTGGAAATGGGGCCACTTCAGATAAAAATTCAGTACCCCAGCTTTCTAACTTAAAGGCTTCAAATTTATGGGCTTGTCCCATGAGTGGAGAGGTTTTTGGTTGTTCTACATAGCTGGGTGAGAAACCTACACGAATATGTAGTACAGGAAAACCAGCTTGTCTAAATTTCGATTGAGTTTGTGCCACTCGCTCAAGGCATTTATGAGTTTGATTAAATGCTGCATATCCTTTGCCCGCTACCTTACCTTCTGGGTGTACGATATCATTTTCAAAGTCCAGACATAGAAGTGCTTTCATAAATTATTTTCCTTGATTAAACGTGGTTTTTAGAGTGTTTTATAGTTCCTGATAATTACATAATTACTGACCTAATCATAGGAACAAGTACAACAAGAGCAAGTTTAACAGAATACTTGCCTCAATAATGGACAAGGTCTAAACTTATGAATTGCCCGTTATAGAGACATATTTGTTATTGTGGATCATCGCAGAGGCTAGTTAATGCTAGATTAATTACATGGGTTTATTTTGACCTTTGATGTGACATAAAAAAAACTTTAGGAGTTTGTGATGAAAAATAAAACACTACAATTATTGCTCACATTAGTATGGCTTTCTACCGGAACAACTACTAATACTGTACACAGTGATGAAACAACATTAGGACGAGTGCCAGGAACTGGCGTCATGTCGGGTAGTGTTTCAGGGCCAAACACATTTACTGCTGCTAAGGTATACGCTAAAAACTTAGACAAAAATATGCTTTATATGGTGTATACCAATAAAGGGCAATATCGAATGCCCAATCTAATGGTTGGCGCTTACGAGATTTGGTCAGAACATGAGAAACTTCGTTCTGAGCACAGTTGGGTGAGAATTGAGACAAGCAACAAAATAATTGCTGATTTTACTCTCAAAACAGGTCCAGCAGATCCTTTAACTCTAAATCCTCGAAATACAAAAGCAGACAATGCGGTACCCTATGACGAGTTGTATCCACCAGGAGTTGGACGAGATATAGCTGAAAGAACTTGCATGTCCTGTCATGGTCAAATGCATATACCTTCTTACAAGTTTGATAAAGCAGCATGGAATGCAATGATAGGTTTAATGCTAGACCCCAATGCCAGACGTGGCGCAATGATTCAAGAGGGATCTGGTGTAGGTAATATAACAGACGAGGAAAAAGACTTATTATCAGATTATCTTGCTGAAAATTTTGGTCCTGATAGTCAAGATCGAGTATTGTTTTCTGAGGCTGAATACCCTCTGGATGAGACTGAATTATCAAAAGGTTTATTTATAGAATATATGCTGCCCTTAGCCCCCAGTACTGATCTTTCACTCAGATCAAGAGCAGAAGCAGGTAAGCATAGAATTCTGGAACCTCATATCGATAATGACGGTAATATTTGGGGTACCAATAGTTTTATTGGCGTTAGCAAACTTGATCCCCGAACTGCTGAATATTCACATTATCCCTTTGGCATTGATAGAGTTAATGGAACACCCTATATTCAGGCACATGGAATGACCATCGATTCAAGTGATGATATTTTTTGGATTGAATTTTATGGAAAACATGTGGGTCGCCTGAACCCAAGTACTGGTAAAATGGACCGTTTCCCTATGGATCCAGAAGGAAAGGTATATAACATTCAAGGACATACTCCAGACTTGGATTCTAAAGAGAATGTTTGGTTTACAGTCATTACTGGAAATAAGATGGGTGTTTGGGATCGCAACACAGAAAAAGTTAGTTTGTATGAAATACCAACGCCTAATTCATTTCCTTATGGTATTGATGTTGATCAACAAGATAATGTTTATTTTGCTGAGTTATTTGGTTGCAAAGTGGGTGTTATTAATTCAAACACCAAGCAATTTAAAGAATACCCTGCCCTTGCCAGTCCTTGTTCTATGAATAGAGTTATGGTCGATAAAGAAGGTATTGTTTGGTACTCATTGAACCGTTCTGGGTTGCTTGGACGATTAGACCCTGAGACTGGCAGTCAAAAAGAATACCCAGTTTTACCTTTCCGTGAAGATAGAACAATACCATTGTCATCACCCTATGGAATTATGGCTGACCATAAAAATAAAGTTTGGTTTGGAGATCAAGGGCTTGGTGGTGCATTGATTAGATTTGATCCGGACACGGAGAAATTTTCTTACTATCCTTTACCTAGGAAAACAGATAACCCTAATATCGATATTACAAACAAAGGTGCAATTGTTTATACCTCGCGATCTAGTCGACAAGCTGCTATTGGTATTTTTTATCCTGATGTTACGCAGATGACATCCTATGGAGTTTTTCGTTAGTCAGATGTGTTTATCTTTTATCAACTTTGATATGAAACGATCATTTCTCATTATTCCATTTATAACATTCTTGATGCCATCATCTGTTTATAGCACTGATGATGAATGTATCTCCGGTGATTGTGTCAGTGGGGTTGGCACAATGCTTTATGGTGATGGTTCTGAGTATATTGGTGAGTGGAAGGAAGGAAAAAGACATGGTAAAGGAACAGAAACTCGTAACAACGGAGGTATAGTAACTGGTTACTATGCAAATGATCGTGCCCATGGTTACGGTACCTACACTTTTTTAAATAATGCCAAGTATGCCATTGATTGGACTGGTGATGAGGAACAATTATTAGGTTCCTATGCCTATTCCCCTGGTGGTAAATATGTTGGAGAGCATGATAATCGAGAACATGGACAAGGTGCCGTTATGTACAATGATGGCGGAACTTATATAGGCGGTTATGATCATGGAAATAAACAGGGTAAAGGAACTTTCTTATATCCTGATGGCGGTATCTATCATGGAGATTGGTGGAAAGGAAAACCTCATGGTATTGGAACATTTGTCCAAGTTAATGGAGATGTTTTCTTCGGAGAGTGGAAAGATGGCATGCCTCATGGAGATGGTATATTGACCCATGACGATAACACTACTAAAGAGGGAACTTGGCAAAAAGGGCAATTTATTGGAATATCTGCAAAAAAATAAAAAGAAGACGGATTGATTTTTTGCTACCCCATAACTTGACTTATTTTATCAAGTTGTATTAGTAATAAGTCCTTGTAGACAAATATTGATATCAAATTAACAGCAGCCTGAATAGATTCTTATTCTACATCACCAGTCAGCTCTACCAAGTCATAAGTTTGCTTAAGATAGTCCCATCGAAGTCGAGCTGGCACGTAATCTTTACCAATAGCCCAGATATCAATAGGAGGATAATCATCCACGAGGAACTGAAAATGTTCTGTCTGAAAAGTACCAGCTGGAACAGTGATCTCTTCCGTACCAATATATCTATGCTGTGTTAATGAATTGTCTGCTGGCTCAAGCATCGGGCCAGACCCACCATTTGGCAGATGGGAAGAAGCAAAGCACATCCCAAGTTCGGAGGGATCTTTGTCTTTGTCACGTTTCCATATGGCTAAGCCCCATGCGTCACCATGCAATGGGTGGGCTCCAAAAAATCGTATTCGATGATCTGAATTAAAATGTTGAGTAAAGCGCCCTTCCTTTGCAGTAAATCCCTCACATTCAGCTGTGTGATCTGTAAAACGGTACCATGTATTACCAACAAATTGTTCTTCTATATTTAGGCGGACAAATGCATCCAACGGATACCAGTCCTTATTAACAGTAAGAATTGCATCACGAATTAGACGATCATCATCCATTTCGCAAGTGACACGCATAGTACGCGTACCATCGGGTTGAATTGTTATGTGAAATATCTCTCGGCCCATCTCACCTTGACCATCAGTGAGATAAAGAAGTTTACCTTTGTAACTACGGTGTTTCATAATGAGTAATTATATTAAAAATCTTAGACATCAGTTCTTTGGTTTTGGTTTGGCTAATGAACCACTAGAAAAAATTATGTTGTTCTAGAATACTAGATCCCAGCCAATTGAAAAAGGGCACACCAATGGGGATGTGTGCCCTTAAGAAATTAGAAATCAAACGTAGTACGAATTCCAATTGATCTCTGCTGAATCATTCCAGCCATGATTCCTCTAGTGAAAGGACCACTTAGACCTGATAGATCAGGGAAAAACTGAAGATTGGAGTAACCTTTTTTATCAAGCAAGTTGTTTGCATAAACCTCAGCCCGCCAAGTGTCAGATTGCAACCCTACTCTTAGATTAAATACAGAGTAAGCAGGAGTACTAGTAACGTTAGCATTAGTCATCCATGTACTACCTTGACGAATCAAATCACCCCTTGCAAAAAAGTCATTTCCAGACTCCATAGTTTCAGCATAGATTGCTGATAATGAACTGCTTTTCTCTGGGTAACGAGAAAAACTATTACCCATTCCATCAATGGTTCGATTACCAAAAAGAGCTAGTGCATCTGCACTCTCAAAGTCATTAATATCTGACTTATTTAATGAATATGTCATATCAATTGTCCAATTATCAGACACCAAATACGTTCCCTCAATCTCAAGACCTGAGAGGTCTGCCTGACCGCCATTAGAGTTTACTTGAATATTTTCACCATTACCGGCAGCATTGATAATCGATAAAATCTCTGGTGCGATAGCATTTTCCCAATCTGAGAAATAAACAGCCGCTGTTATCTGTGCACGATCATCCCAAAACCGAGCCTTAGTACCAAACTCTATATTAGTGATTTCTTCTTCATCTACACTGATACCGCCACCGCCTTGTGCGGCTATCTGATCTAATTCACCCTGAGTTCTACCCAATAGACCAGCATTAAACTGACCTGGGTTTATGCCTTTCGCATAAATAGCATAATAAGTTAAGCCTTCTCTGGGCTTGTAATCCAAAATGACACGAGGTGTGGTACTTGAGAATGTATTCTGCAGTGGTTCATTTCCAAGAGTACCTTCAATGACTTTATCCTCTTGCTTACGTGCTTCAAGACTTAATGATAAAGTATCGTTTATATCATAACTAACTGAGGCAAAAACAGCTCTAGTCTCTGGATCAAAAGTACTGATACTCTGGGCAGGTTTAGGTGATCCACCCCAGAGAACACTATAGCCTACTAATCTAGCTTCAATCGAAGTGTAACTAGCGCCAACCATCCAATTTATCTGGCTATCAGCAGCAGACGTCAGTCTAATCTCACTACTAGAATCCTTGTTTTGAGTTAAGGTCATGTTATAAGTGTCAGCTGATGCCATAAACCCCAAATAGTTGCCTAACTTGCCAGCGGTAACTCGGCGATCAAAATCCTCAAAACTACTGTACTCATTCTCATGAGCCGCAGTAAGAAATGATAGCGTCATTCCATTATCCATCTCATAGTCTATGACTAAACTAGCTTCCTTAGCGTGTCTCTCTAATCCCATAGCATGTTTTGGTTGAAACATGCGATCATATGAAGCAATCATCGCCGAACTAAAATACTTCGACTGTAATACAGGAGTTATAATTGTATCCATTCCAACCGGAGCGCCTAAGAATGGGACATCGCCACAAAGCCACTTGCCACCGGCTACGGTACCGCCGTTAGGATTACAGGTAAACAGTTCTGGGTGTTCAGTGCGAGCTACAAAAACACCAACTGAAGGGCCATCATCATCAACCCAAGAGTGTAAGCGAACTT
>JAPKEL010000099.1 GCA_028822065.1 Woeseiaceae bacterium
TGAAGTTACTTAAATCTGAGAGCCCAGGGCCGTTCATTATTAGTAATTTATTGTTGTTCATTTTTTGATTAAGTCCATTATTAAGAATAATTACTTAATATTTTTTACGGTACATATAGTAAATAATACTCTGGCATATTATATATATCTCAAGGTTTGTTGTATACGGGCTTAATCTTATCCTTTAAGTAAGCCTTGATTCAAAACAGCATTAACAATAATCTCAATTATTTCCATGCTACTATTAGCACTAACATCCTCGAAGTAAACTGTTCCCGGCCAGGGCGGTTTACGTAACTTGTAACCATTTTTTTTAATCACTTGGGCAACTTTTTTTATGGATTCCACATACTCCAGTGAAAGCTGCTTTATTTCTTCTTTGGCGGCACTTATATCAGCAATGGAATTGCAATCAATTTGGGACGCTCCAATGCCTATAAATATTGGAACATTGCGCTTAATTGCTTGTTCTTGATATAGTTTAAGAGGCATCCTGTCGTCATGAAGACGCATAACGTAATCAGTACAAACGTCCTGCTTTACTGCAAATAATTCAGAAAAACTAAGCTCTTTAGAAGGGCCCTTTTGAGTTGTTACTCTTCTTCTTGATGAACGGCTTGTTTTTTTTGCTTGAGTAACGTAGTCACCCCTATAGTTGGCATCATAAACCCGAGATCCCCAAGAATTTTCATTTTTTAATCTAAGTATTGAACGGATCGCTGTATTTTTGCAATTTTCAGGACCGATAAAAAAAGGCGAGCCTGAAGCATCTGACAGCTCTAGCCAGCCATTTGGAAATTTTTTAAAAAAATAATCTGCCCATGGCGTCAATACATTATCAACCAAATGATCAAGCAATTCATTGACATGATCAGGTTCATCATTTAGGGCTGTTGCCAATTCTGACTGTCCATAAATATCGGCCGCCAAACTATAGGGCGCTGTTAAGTGCAAAACAGGTTCGAGCCCTGTTAAATCCTGATAAAACTCTAACATCTTATCAAACAACCTAGGAATTTCACTGTCCATTTCTGGCGCTTTTAAGTCTTGCCAATTATCTTTATTAATTAATGGAATGCCAGGATCAGTTCCTGGAGGAGCTCCAACAGGATACATCATTACAGCCCCTAGTGCTTCAGCTGTAAAAGCATAAACCGGCCACTCGAGATATAGCTTTGGTAGACCAAGCAACTTACGAATCATAAGCGAAACACGAACGTAACGTTTCGCATTTCGCTTGTAGGCTTCTGCAGAATTAAGACCGTAAAGCCTTGTCAAAACAGCCAATACAAATAAATTTATCGAAGCAGAAGCCTGCACAGAGCTTGGAGAATGTTTAAGCGCAAAGATCTCGTCATATTCTCCATCAATGGTTTTATCAAATATTTCCTTTAACCGATTTGAGGCTTGCGTGTCGCCCTCTTGCCATCTTTGAAAAAGTCGACAACCGGCGGGGAAAATTAATTCTTCAATCATGGAATGATTCAATAAATTGTAACAATTAGCGTTTTACTAGAGACTCAATCAACGGGCGATAGTAAGAAAATGGCGGATGTTTCCTTTCTGGATCTTTACCATCTTCATCCCAATAGCGCAATTGTATACACTGCTCTAAGTAATTATTTTTTTCAAATTCTTCAACTTCTTCTGCATTCATAGGCCCACCTTGCAGGTTAAGAGTGTGTACAGAGGCTGGTGAAAGGCGCTCGGAATAATCTGACTTAACTGCACATAGATAGCGTTTTGCAGCAACATGCTGACGAATAGGCTCAACAACAGACAGTGGAAAGTAATCTTCCAAAAAATTAGCGCCCGCCTCCTCATGAAAATTATCAACACCCTTCGCTAAAGATGTTTCAGGGATTTC
>JAPKEL010000100.1 GCA_028822065.1 Woeseiaceae bacterium
GCCTTTACTTTTGCAGTTCTATGCAAATCTACATGAGTTACAATCCAAAGGTCACTCCTCCATTCATCTATTAAAGGCATTACTAGTTCTAAGTCTTTATTCTCTAAGGCTAAAAAAGTAGGAAATAGCCCAATTCCCATACCATCAATGACTGCCTTTTCAAGAGCAGCATGATTAGAAGATTTGAAACTAACATTTTCCATTGGGATATTATCGTCAATCCACTTTTGGATTGATATGATAGGAATATTTGTGTGTAAAACATATTTATGTCTAGAAAGATCATCTGATGATTGAATAGTTCCCATTTCTTTAACATAATTTTTATGCGCATACATACCAAATTGTAAGGGCAGTAAATGTTTTACGATATTGTCCGGTTCAGTTGGTTTTAGACCTGCTCGAATAGCCAGATGAGCCTCTCCGTATTCGAGTCTTAAAGCCCTATCTTCAGATATTAGCTTGATCCTCAGGCCGGGGTTTTCTTTTTGAAGCATAGCCATCCAACTCGTTACCAAAGTATTAAATCTGTGAAGAGTCGTTACGATCAACTCGCCAGTTACTTTACTCCCATGCTCCTGAATTAAACCTACAAGCCCTTGCATCTGTTCTTCGTTAACCGATGCTATACGACTCAAATTCTCACCTGCTGCAGTTGGAGTATACCCTCTTGCATGCCGATGAAAAAGCTTATGTCCAAGTTCTTCCTCTAGGTTTGTAACTTGTCTGATAACTGTTGCGTGATGCAGTCCTAAAAACTTTGCCGCAGCACTCACAGTTCCTAACCTTGCAACATGATAGGCAGTTCGAACTTGATTCCAGTCATTTATATGTGCTTCCATGCACATATTATGTGCAAATATTGATATTGTGTGCAAGTTATAACTTAGATAAAATAAAATTGTTTAAAATGAATTAAACAATTAGATAATTTCTGAAATGGAAAAGGAGGTAAAAATGAATATTGCATTATGGATTTTGCAGGGTTTTCTTGCAGCAATTTTCTTAATTGCAGGTGCAATCAAAGTAATCAAATCAAAAGACGAATTGAAAGTATTGGGAGGTGAGAAGATGAACTGGGTCGACAGTATATCCGCTGTAAGCGTAAAGTTAATAGGAACCATAGAAGTATTAGCAGCTATAGGTCTAATACTTCCTCAATTAACAGGTATTCTGCCCTGGCTAGTACCTTTAGCTGCGTTTGGTTTGGTCTTAACAATGATCGGTGCAGTGATGTTGCATCAGCGAAGAGGTGATGGACCAAAAGCGATTGTGCAGGTTATCATCCTTCTCGTGATGGCAGCCTTTACAACTTACGGGAGATTTGATTCCATCCCAGTTTAAGTCATTATTAAATCTAATAATTATATATAAGGAGACAATTATGTTAGAAAAAGTTCAAATTAAAGCTATGAAAAATGGTCCACTAGTGATAGAAGGAAAGGCGGAAATCACTGATGAAAACGGAGATGTCAATGAAACAGAAGGTAAGATGGTTGCACTCTGTCGATGTGGTCAGTCTGCTAACAAGCCGTTTTGCGATGGTTCACATAAGAAGGTAGTTTTTTAAGTAAACGAAACTTTAATTACCTCTTAGCATTGACGACTTTCGAGAGATTGGATATAGTCCTAGATAAACTAAACTTTCTACTAAACATTTACAAATTAAAGGATAAATATGTTAAACACAATGATTGTTGTAAAGATTACAAAAACAAATTATACAAAATGGAAAAAACTTTTTGACGGTGATGCTGAAAATAGAGCAAAGTTCATGAGGGATGCTTTGGTTGGAAAGGTAGATGAAAACACTGCTATCGTAACCGCTGACATTT
>JAPKEL010000051.1 GCA_028822065.1 Woeseiaceae bacterium
TGCTTAATTTTTCATATCGATAATGAACTCGCTGTCAGCATCGAAACACTATCTGAAGCCTTTAATCTAAAGTTATCTTGTAACTCGACGCAAGAGTTTATTAGCAGCGATCC
Source organism: Woeseiaceae bacterium (assembly GCA_028822065.1). Classification (GTDB taxonomy): domain Bacteria; phylum Pseudomonadota; class Gammaproteobacteria; order Steroidobacterales; family Woeseiaceae; genus SP4260. The sequence continues at coordinate 114 of JAPKEL010000051.1, forward strand.
AGTCATTCAGCAAAAAATTGTCCATGCGGTAGAAAAAATAACTCGTCATCCAGATCAATATAATCTAGTGAATCTAAACAAAGTAAAATGGTTGCCACCCAATCCAAATACCAGAAAAATTCTGGGTGTAGCTTTTAATAATAAAGGTATTCGCAAAGAAGCTCACTTTGATCCGGGCTGTCCCAATTATTTCCTAAAATCATCAAGTTGTTTAAATGGTCACAATGAACCTGTTCTCATCAGGGATTATTATGGAAATACCATTCCAGAGCCTGAGTTATGCCTATTTATTGGTAAATCAGGTAAAGACATAAAAAAACAAGAGGCACTGAATCATGTCTTTGGTTATAGCATCACGAATGACATCACTTCACATGGCATGAAATTCTCAAAAGATAGCCTGGCTGTAACACGTGACCAAAAAATTATGCGGCCAGAATATACCAGCTGGCGAAAATCCTATGGCAGCGATGAGAATGATTTGTATTTTGTGTATCATACTCGCTCAAAAAATACCGATACATTCGGTCCTATGGGTCCTTGGATTACAACACATGATGAAATCAATGATCCTAATAATCTTCGTATTCATGCTTACAAAAATGGTCAGTGCTTTACCGATGATACAACACGATCTTATACGTTTAGTATTGAAGAACTGATAGCTGATGCCAGTCGTTACTTTACATTAGAAACGGGTGATGTAATTAGTTGCGGGACTGCGGCAAAAGGCAATAAAGAATTTCCTCATGCCCATCGAAATGTTTTATTAAATGAGGAAGAATGTGATATTGATATCAGTATTGATGGTTTAGGTACGTTAAGTCATTCCGTAAAACACGTAAAATAAAAACTACTTTTCATCTGGAAATGGATCTTTCATATCCTTGTCTATGGGTATTTTAAATGCATTAAGAGTTAACGAAACCAGACAATAATATCCAACCAATGAAACTAGTTCGATCATGCCCTGCTCACCAAATTCATCAAATCCTTGTTGATATAATTCATCAGTAATTGAATATCTCTCTAACAATTGCGTTGAAATTTGATGAGTAAGATTCAATCTTTGATCGATAAACGTGGGTATAGTATCATTTTTTATGTCATTTATAATTTCTTCTGAGATTCCTGATTTTATTGCTAGCCGCTCATGGTAGGCAAATTCAAACTTTGTTTTGTAATGATGACCTACTATACAAATTGCGAGTTCTTTAACTTTTTCATCCAAAATTGTCTCGAAGCGAAGTGAGGCACCAAGATTTTGAATAGCATCACCAATATTTCCTGCTCTAAGCCAAACGCCAAAAGGTCCTGTCATAGGAATATCACCTCTGGGTCCATTTTGGATTGCTTTTATAACCTTAATCTGTGATGCAGATAATTGATCATTTTTTAACGGCGGCAATCTTATCATATCCATACATCCTCATATTTTTAAAGTTCTTGTCTAGCAATCAATACTAAGCTTCATAATAATTTATTGTAAGTTATATACTTCCCTACCATCCATTAGTGTTAACAATACCTTCGCTTCGCTAATTTCAGTAACTGGGATCTCAAAAAGATTTCTATCCAAAACAATGAGATCAGCCCTTTTACCAACTTCAATGGTGCCGGTTTTATCCTCTAATCGCATGACGTACGCTGCATTGCGTGTATACATATCCAATGCCGTATATAAATCAACTTCTTCATTCTGTCCCAGAGTTGGGCCAGTCTTAGTGTATGGATCCTGCCTTCTTATGGCAGTTTCGATAGCTTCTAATGGGTTTAATGAGGTCACACTCCAATCACTGCCGCCTACTAATAGTGCACCCACTTTTTGTAAACTGCGTACCGGATAAAATCTTTCTACTCGATCCTTTCCAATGGCATCTTCTGCAAACCCAATATAAGGATCTGGATAACACCAAAGACACTGAAAATTAGCAGCCACATTCAGCTCGCCAAAACGTGATTGATCTTCTTTATCGATAAGCTGTAAATGAACAATTAGGTGACGATTATCATTAGGCCCATTGTGTAGTAAAGCATACTCAAAAGCATCAAGAGCATTTCGAATGGCGCCATCACCAATAGCATGAGTATGAATTTGCACCTTCATTTCATCTAGGCGCTGAAACAATTCATCAAGTTCTGTTTGATTATAGAATGGGGGGAAATTACTGCCGTCATTATAAGGCTCGAGCATATTTGATGTCTGGGTCTCAATAACACCATCTATGTATATTTTTACAGAGTCTGGATTGAGATATCGACCTCGATATTGCCCCCTTTCAGCAAGTAAATCGAATAACTCAGATCCTACACTGCCAGGAAGTGCTTTAATAGGTGACAAAGCCAACATCACGCGTGCATTTAAATCTTCGTTATCCTCAAGATTTTTATATAACCTTGCCAATGGTTGATCTACACCAGGCTCTATAAATGCTGTTATACCAAACTTATTTGCCTCTTCAATACCCACCAACAAAGACTTATATTGTTGTTCCACAGTTAATTCTGGCAACACCTTGAGCATTATATTCATAGCAGAATCACGCAGTGTTCCTGAAGGCTTTCCTGTATTTAAATCACGAACGATAGTGCCATTAGGTGGGTCTGGCGTATCAGAATTAATACCTGCTAATTCCAGTGCTTTTGAGCTGACCCATAAGTTATGACCAAAAGCGCCTGATAATGATACAGGTCGACCACCAAATATCTCATCAAGCATTTCACTCGAAGGAGCTCCATCGGGAAAATCAAATAATTCCCATCCTCCACCAGTCAACCATGCATCTTTTTTAAGATTAAGATTATTTGCACACTCATTTAATTGTTGGCGAGTAGACATTGATGATGTTCGGCCATTAATATTGCATCCAATTTTATCTCTGCCACCATATGAAACATGGGCATGTCCATCATGAAAGCTTGGCATAAGCATCTTATCTTGCAAATCTATAACATTAGTTTTATTACCAATTAATTCCCTAACCTCACCATTTGATCCCACTATCACTATTAAACCATCATCAATACCTAATGCCTCTGACCAAGTATGAGATTCATCAGAGTTATATATACCGCCATTGATAAAAGCAGTATCAATTCCCTGCTTTAATGATGAATCACAAGCACTTATTAGTAATACTAGGCAAGAAATACGAACCCATATAATATTTTTAAACATTAATTATCTCCTTATAAATATCGGGATCAGTCGCGCCTTCCGTACCAAATAAAAGAACTCGACTGTTATCATTTAGGTTTAATTTTTTGACCATAGTGTCATTATTTTTTACTTCAATTAGAGCCGCCAAACCACTTACTGAACACTCACCAGCCTCTATAGATGGATCATTATCTTTACCTTTCGCTAGCATACGCATTAAATCAGGGACTCTATCATCGGTAATCGTCATAAAATGATCCGTACCTTCATCGAGTATTTTCCAGGCCAATAAAGAGGGTTCACCACAGGATAATCCAGCCATCATAGTTTCTTTTTGTATATCAAAAACTGTTAACTCGTTTGCTTTGGCGCTTTCAATTAAACAAGGCGCTAGGGTTGGTTCAACAATAATAAATTTAATATTTTTTTCAGAATACTTCTCCCAAAAATAAGCCATTATGGCTGCAGCAAAACCACCCACCCCTGCTTGCAAAAAAATATGTGTAGGTAAGTCTTTTTCAGTCAGTTGGTTGGCAATTTCGTGAGCTAGTATAGTATATCCAGCCATAATATACCTTGGATATTGAGTGTATCCTTCATAAGAAGTATCAGAAATAATTTGCCAATTATTTTTGTTGGCTTCCTCGATACAGATTCTTAATGATTCATCATAATTACCCGCAACGCGTATCACTTTAGCTCCAAATTCTTCCATAGCTTTTTGGCGACCTTCACTGACTGCAGCATGGATGTATATTTGGCATTTACAGCCCGATAAGTTTGCTCCATATGCCACTGAACGACCATGATTGCCATCTGTCGCTGTCACTACAGTATATTTTTTTGTTAATTCTATAAATTTACCTTCACGAATATCACTAATACTGATCTTTTTACTAAGCTCTTTTTTAAGTTTATTCTGAATAAATTTTAAAACGCCATAGGCACCACCAAGTGCTTTGAAGCTGCCAAGATTAAAGCGAGTACCTTCATCTTTATAATAAATATTATGGATACCGATCTCTCTTGCTAAGCTACTTAAAGAATATAATTTTGTAGGTTCATAGCCTTGCCATTTTGTAATCTCTTTTAGAGCTTCCTCGGTATCTTTAAAACTTAATGCGTTTTTTAAATGCTCTGGATAAGCACCTAAGTTTTTCCTTTCATTCTGAAAATGTTCACTCAATTTATATTTTTGACTTTCAAGAGAATCCATAAATCACTTTTTGCTCAATAGTGAGATGATCTTATTATAATTAAATTGTATTCTTAATTGAATAATGCCATAAAACAACCTAATTGAATCCTTTCCAGATAGGTGCACTCCATGAAAAATATTTTAACCTGGCAACAAATTGAACCTTTAATACAAAAACTAGATGTATATGACGCCATGAAGGAAGCATTTATCCAATACTCATTAGGCAACGCTGAAATTCCACCTGTAGGTGAATTAATTATGGATGATCCCGATGGTGAGGTTCATATTAAATATGGCTATCTTAAAGGCGGGGAACATTATGTGATTAAAATAGCTTCAGGTTTTCCAGGTAATGAGCAGCTTGGACTGATTCCTGGCCAAGGAATGATGTTGTTGTTCAATTTATCGACTGGTGAGCCTGATGCAATATTAATTGATGATGCAAATTTAACTGTTATCAGGACAGGCATTGCTGGAGCCCTCGCTTCTAAAGCATTAGCAAATCAAACATTAAATGAAGCTCTAATAATTGGAACAGGTGTTCAAGCAAGATTTCAAGCAAGATACCTCTGTGACGTCATGCCCATCAATAAATTGAGTATATGGGGAAGAGATAAAGATAAAGCAAAAATGGCGAAAGATGATCTCGCAGATTTAAATATCGAAATTGAAGTTCAATCCAATCTGGAGGAATCTGTCAAAGCATCTAGGCTCATTATCACTACCACTTCCGCCAAAGAACCAATTCTAAAAGCTGACTGGATCCAGTCTGGCACACATATTACCTCTGTTGGCTCTGACACACCTGAAAAATGTGAACTTGATTTCAATATACTTTCCAAAGCAGATATTATTGTCGCTGATAGCATCGAACAGAATTTGATCAGAGGAGAAATCCATCAAGCTATCAAGCATAAGGCAATAAATGAAAACCAGCTTATTGAAATCGGAGAAATATTCGATGGCACAAAAACTGGTAGAACAACTGAAGATCAAATATCAATTGCAGATTTAACCGGTGTAGCAATACAAGATCTGGTGATTGCTGAAGCCGTCCTATCTGCACACCGAGATAAATAAAACTTTCTTCCCAAAACTTTTAAGTTTCTGTAGGGTAAGAATATGTCTCTTAAGAAATTGGTTTTTGTCGCTTATTTGTTTATCTGCTCTTATGGTTGGGCATACAATGAGACAGATTTAGAAAAGCTTAAAACTCTTAATACCTGTGAACGCTGCAATTTAGCTGGTGCTAATTTTACTGATAATGATCTTACTGGTGCCAATCTTGCTGGCGCTAATCTTGCTGGCGCTGACCTTACTGATGCTAATCTGAGTAATACTAATCTTCATAAAGCAGTTCTTACTAATGCTAATCTTACTGATGCCAATCTTACTGGTGCTAATCTTACTGATACTAACCTTGGTGATGATATCCTTGGTGGTGCCAATCTTGGAAATGCCCATCTTGAAGGTGTCAACCTTACTAATGCCGACCTAAATGGAGCTGATCTGGGTGATCATGATCTTACTGGTGCCAATCTTACTAGCGCCAACCTTACTGGCGCCAACCTCGAAAGCGGGTACCTTGCTCGTGTCAATTTTACTAATGCTAATCTGACTGGAGCCGACCTTGGTGGAGCCGACCTTACTGGTGCTAATCTTACTGGTGCTAATCTTACTGGTGCCAACCTTCGCTATACCGATCTTACTAGCACTAACTTTACTAATGCTAATCTTAGTGGCGCCAACCTCAACGGTGCTAACTTCACAAATGCCAACCTGACAACAAGTAATCTCAAACAAGCCAAACTAAATGGAGTCAGATATTGCAAAACTAAGATGCCATTTGGGTATCTCAACGATGATTGTGATTTAAATCTATAAATAGAATAGCACTTCTCTATTCTCTTTCATGGTCTGATTTTTCATACACAAAGAGCTATAATAAAAAAGATAGGATAAAAAATGAAGAAAAAACTAATACTTATATCAATACTTTGTCTATTCTCTAGCATAAGCTGGGGCCAAGGATGCGTCAAAGGCAATTGTATAAATGGACTAGGTTCTTATACCTTTAATAATGGTGATGAATATGTCGGTGAATACAAGGATAACCGTAAACATGGCCAAGGCACTTATCTCTATAAAGATGGCGATAAATATGTGGGTGAATGGAAAGATGGCAACAAAAACGGACAAGGTACATACACCTATGCAAATGGTAATAAATACATCGGTGAATGGAAAGATGACAAATTTCATGGACAAGGTGCCTATATATTAGCTGGTGAGATGAATGTATATGAAGGTGAATTTAAAGATGGTAATTTTTATGGCCAGCATACTAGCACTTATGCTCATGGTCATCATTACGTTAGAGTGAGCACAAGGAAGGTAATTGTCGAAGAAAAATAAAAAACCTTATTTAAAGGGCTTTAGAAATACTTAAATAAAGCCAGTAATTTTTTCTCTAGAAAAATTTATCTCTCAACGAATTAAATGTTAAATAATCTCACGTGGAATTTCACATAGTGAGTAATGATCTTTTTTAAAATCAAAAAATAGCTTATTGTTTATTCATCTAAATTATAAAAAAAGGTATTTTCATGAAAAAAATATTAATTGCTTTAGTCACAATGTTCATTTCATTTTCAGTAGTTGCTGATCACCATAATGCAACAGCTGCTACTGAAGTTAGAAATGCGACCAATGCCTTTAATGTAGCTTATGAAACGAATGACGTAGAAGGATATTTCAACATGTACGCCGAAAATGCAATGCTGTATTTTTACGGTAACCGGTGGGAAGTGTCTACTTATTATGATTACTGGAAGAACTCAATGGTCGGAGCCGGTGGTGGTGTTGAAAAAAATACAGCATCAGATATACAAGTGATGGTAGCACCAGGTGGAAATACTGCTGTTGTTGGTTCCTTTATTGAAAATCGTTCGCGCTCACCAGAAGGAAATATCAATGAAGAAAAAGCTTACGAAACTGAGGTTTGGCAAAAAATAGACGGTGCGTGGAAAATAATTAGTCTGCATTACAGTGTCATTGCACCCGAATAAGATCTAGTTATTACGCTCCCCATTTGATGGGGTGTTCAGCTTTGTATTTTTCATTCATAGATGTAAGAGCCTTCGTCAAAAAAATAAAGGAAATCTAAATTGAAAAGACATCTAATATTCTTAATAATCTTAGTAACATTCAATTGCCAGGCTCAGGAAAATTATCTACAAGAGAAAGATATTGATGTATATGGGTTCAACATTCATTACGTCGAAATGGGCAATGGACCGACACTTATTCTCCTTCATGGATTATGGGGAGGAACAAATGAATGGGCGCCCATAATAAAACCACTAGCAAAAAAATACCGTGTAATTGCGATGGATTTTCTGGGATTCCATGGTTCTGATAAACCTGAAGCGAAATATCATAATGCATTACTAGCGCAGTTTTTACATGGATTTATTAAAAATATGCAGCTGAAAAAAGTTACCCTCATTGGTCATGCGATGGGTGCAAATGCTGCTACCTATACCGCATTTCATCACCCGAAACATATAGAAAAATTGGTTCTTATTGACGGCGCGGGTTACCGAAACCCAAACCGTAATTTATCAAAGCCTCCATCAGCTATGATGATTTCATTTAGGCGTATCGTAACTGGCTCAAATATTGGAGAAACAAAAAATTTTCTCAAGAGGCGGGTATTAAATAAATCGTTAATAACCCAAAAATGGACTGAGGAAGCTTTCTATATGTGGCTTAACTCAGCGCGCGCGATTGGCGATATGTTGCAAGAAGGTGGAGACTTAAGTGAACAAGAAATGCGTGAAATAAAAATTCCTGCCTTGATACTTTGGGGTTCAGATGATCAAGTATTTCCAATTAAGAATGCTGAAAAATTATCGAATGATCTTACCAACTCAACTCTAAAAATAATCAGCAACGCAGGGCATTTACCCCAGATAGAACAAACAGAAGTATTATTAAATGCGCTAATACCTTTCCTGGAATCTTATGACTAAAAAACAAACAAAACTAATATATTCCCTTTATCTATATTTATTTTTAGCACTTAACATACAAGCTTTAAAGGCTGAAGATATTGATGGAGTATATTCTAGGCTATCCCTTACTAATGTTCGTACAGGACAATCACCTGAGGCCTTAAATCGACAAGGTCTACTGATAATGACAGAAGGGTATTATGCAATGATGACTCAAAATGCAGACAGGTATCTCCTTACTAAAATTGAAAAAATTGACAGCCCCTCAATGAAAGAAAAAAATAATTATCTTGATTTATGGCTAGCAATCAACGCGCATAGTGGCCGATATAAGGTCGAAGGGGATACGCTAATTTGGTATCGTGATATTTCGGAAAATCCCAAGGAAATTGGCACTATCACAAAACTAAAATTCACTCAAAAAGAAGATCAATTGATCTTGTACTTTACGCTATCTAATGGGGATCGATATGACTGGGTTTGGAAAGAAATAG
>JAPKEL010000016.1 GCA_028822065.1 Woeseiaceae bacterium
CCCTAATGATTGTGTTTTTTTTAGTATCACTTTCCCTCTTATCTTTAGGATTAGTAATATAGGTTTTAATTATTCTGATAGTTTCGTTAATGCTCTCAAGATTAAAAAATTCTTTTCTATTCTCATTTAAAGGAAGCGGGCTATTACGTTTCAGATCAAGAACTATAATTTCTCTATTATTTTCTTTTTGTTGCTTCTCAGGTATTAAAGACCTATCAACCACAACCTCTTTTTGCCCATCTAGTAATAAGGGTACGATAATCACCATTAATATAACTAATACTACAGCTCCAATTAATCGTTGTTTTAGTGAATAATCTATCATTAAAGAACTCATAAAAAATCTTAGGTAACTCGTTCTTCGATCCACCTCAGACATGGTGATACTGTATAAAATGATCCTGTAATTAGAATCAAGTCTTCTGATTTCGAAGCAATATCAGCTTCTTGCATTGATCTCTCAGGACTCTTACCAATTGTAATACTTTTCTGACTGTACTTCGATATTAATTGTTTTAGCTTATTGCTTTTAAGTGCTCGATTCACATCAAGGTCGATTATGATCCATTGATCTACAATGTTAGTAAGGGTTTTAATAATTCCCTCTATATCCTTATCTGCTAGAATCGAAATAACTGCGATGCATTTGTTGTAATTAAATCCTTCGATCGTCTTATTTAACTTAATCGCACTATCAATATTATGCGCCACATCAAATAACCAAGTTTTTCCCAAGTGATCCCTAAAGTCAGTCCTGCCTGATAGTTTGATTGATTTCATTCCTATATTAATAACTTCTTTACTTGGAACTGACAGTCCTGGAAGAGCTTCCATTAAAGTTAAAACTGCCGCAGCATTTTCGACTTGATGAGGGCCTCTCAAAGTCGGTTTTGATAATTTATCTCTTTTTTCCTTAATTCCATGCCAACTCCATAGGTCATTATCTAGCTCATTAAATTCATAATGATTTTTTTGTGCAACTAAGATAGCTTGCCTTCTCTTAGCTTCTTTACTGATACTTAAAGGTAAAAAAGTTGATCCAAATACAATTGGCTTTCCTTTCCTCATAACTCCTGCTTTTTCTTTTGCAATCATTTCAATTTCTTCACCCAACCACTCCGAATGATCTTTACTAATATTGGTGATGATACATCCATCTGAATCAATAATATTAACTGCATCTAGTCTTCCGCCCAGTCCAACCTCAAGAATAGCTAGGTCAATTTTAGCTTTGGATATAATCACTAAAGCAGCCAGGGTTCCGAATTCAAAAAATGTTAATTCTTCACCATCACGAACTTTTTCAATTTCTTCAAACGCGTCAGTTATGCAAACATCACTTACTGGATCGCCATTGATTTTAATTCGTTCATTATATCTATGCATATGCGGAGAAGTATAAGAAGCTACTAATAAGCCTTGAGCTAACATCAATGACTCAATCATCGCAACTGTAGAGCCTTTTCCATTGGTGCCCGCTACAGTAATTAAATGCTTCGGTTTAATAAATGACAAACGATAAAAGACTTTTTTGACGCGACCTAAATTTAAATCAATTCCTATTGGTGAAACTGCTTCTTGCCAAGTCAACCACGCCTCTAAATTCCCTCTCTGAAGCCCACTTTTCCCGGGAGAGGGTTTAATCATAAGAATGATTTAATTTTGGTTTTTTTTGTAAATGTAAAATTAAATTTGATAGCCCTTCACGTATTTCACGGCGATCAATAATCATATCAATCGCACCATGCTCAAGAAGAAATTCACTCCTTTGAAATCCTTCGGGTAACTTTTGACGTACTGTTTGCTCAATTACTCTTGGCCCAGCAAAACCAATTAAAGCTTTTGGTTCAGCTATATTGATATCACCCAGCATCGCTAAACTGGCTGAGACGCCTCCCGTAGTTGGGTCAGTTAGCATCGATATATATGGTAGTTTATTTTCATCTAAGATAGTTAGTGCAGCTGAAGTTTTCGCCATTTGGAAGAGAGAGAAAAGACCTTCTTGCATTCTCGCTCCTCCGCTGCAAGCAAATGAAACTAAGGGTAATTTATGTTCGACACAATAATGAATAGCTCGACAAAAACGCTCTCCAACAACAGATCCCATTGATCCACCCATAAATTGAAATTCAAAAGCACAAGCTACAAGTTCAACCTCTAGGACTCTGCCACTCATAACAATAAGCGCCTCATTTTCTCCAGTTTTTTTTTGGGAAAGTGAGATACGATCAGGATATTTCTTTGTATCTTTAAACCCTAGAGGATCAATAGATTCAATATCATTAACTAATTCGTTGCTTGACCCTTCATCAAAAAAATAGTCCAATCTATTTCTAGCACTAATACGCATGTGATAATCACACTTTGGACATACTTTCAGATTACGCTCTAATTCAGCACGATATAGTTGTGCATCACATTTAGGGCATTTTATCCACACACCTTCTGGAATCGATCGTTTCCTCTTGAAGGTACTTATCCTTGAAGGAATTAATTTTTCAAACCAACTCATAATAAATCTACTTTAAATGAAAAAAACCATAAAATACATCATAATCAAATGGAACTAATATCAAATTCGTTAGGATATTTAACGGACAAAAGAGTAAGACCATGAGCCGGAGCAGCAACTCCTGCTAATTTCCTATCCTGACCTTTTAAAACGTCATACATCCATTCAACATCCTTTTCCTGTTTACCGATCTGCACTAATGCGCCGACTATATTTCTAACCATCCTTTGAAGAAAAGCATTAGCAGTTATCGTAATACTAACAAGCTCGCCTTTTTCTTGAAAATCAATATTAAACATTTCTCGAATAGGGCTTGCAGCTTGACAAGATGCCGCTCTAAAACTGGTAAAATCATGCTTACCTATCAAATGCTTAGCACCTGATTGCATCAGATCGATATCTAAGCTCTCATAAATCCACCAAAAACGATTTCTTGATAGTGCAGATCGAATTTTTTGATTAAGGATTTCATAACAATAAGTTCTTTCTAGTGCTGAAAATCTAGCGTGGAATTCTTCACTTACATTTTTTACCCATGTGATATTAATGTCGGGAGGTAGATTGCTATTTACCCCAGCTAACCAATTATAGTCATCTCTCTCGGTAACCGTATCAAAGTGGACAATCTGATTTCTTGCGTGCACACCAGCATCAGTTCTACCAGCACAGATAGTATTAACTTGATGATTTGCGACTTTAGATAAAGCATTCTCTACAACAGTCTGAATGCCAATACCTATATTTTGTTTTTGCCAACCATTATAAGCAGTCCCATCATACTCAATTCCCATGACTATTCGCATATTTTCACACTAAATTGACTGTGGTTAACTATCTATCTAAAGCATCGAGTAATTTCTTTGCCAGTTGTTTTTGAGATTCATCACCATGATTGATAACTTCTTCCAAGATTTCATAAGCTCCCTCTGGATCGCCCATATCGACATAAGCTCTAGCGAGATCTAATTTAGTCGCCACTTCATTCATTGCGATGGATTTCTCTAAATCCATGACCGTATTTTTTTCTTTCTTAAAACTATTCCATATAATCCAAGTAAAAGAGATTAACAAAAGAATGGACAAAATCAACAAAGGCCAAAAATTATTCATAAAATCAATTATTTGATTAAATCTGGGCTTATTTACCGCTTCTTTGTTATTAATTAATCGATTGTCAGTTAATTTATCGTCATTATATTCATTATTCAGTAAACCATTGCTTATGATTATCTCAGGTAATTCATTTTGAATAATGTCAGTATTCATGCCTACCCCTTGATTATCCAACAAGTGATCTTCTATAACTTGATTATTTTCATCCTGATCAATCGAAGTGAAAGTTGAGCTTAAAGCAACTTTCTTATTATTTGATGTTAAATTCTCAACCAATGATTGCTCTTCATATAGATCAACATTTTGAATATCAATAGTTGGATTTTTTTCTAATAACACATTAGAAATAGATAGCTCTAGCTCATGACTCTTTTCTGCATTTTTCTGATAAAGATCAAATTTTGTGATATCAAAAATCGCATCATGTGGGATTGTTTTTATAAATTTTCGATTAGGAATATCTATCAGGCCTTGCTGAATATCATCAATACCATTTTCAAATTTTCCAATATTTTTCATATAGATAGCAATCATCATTTGATTCATTGTTAAATCATTGCCAGGTCTATTTTTATAAGCAATACTCCATAATGTTTCACCTTCTTGGATTTCATAGCCAAATGAAACATCTCGAGGAACCAATTTAATCGGAATTGCATCAAGTTTAGATTGATTCGATAGATTGCTCTCAATGAGCAAGATGAATGAAGCCCTCCTGATCGGGGCTTTAGATGAAATATTTATCATCGAACCCTTAAAATCAGGTGTTTCTCCTATTTTAATTTCGAGAGTATCGATAAATTTCGGTCGATCTGTTCCGAAATTTTCATATCTATCACCAGAAGCTAACCCAAAACTATAATTTTCAATAAAATCACTAGAATTGAGTATGACCGCTATTTCGACCTTTAAATTTTCATTTAAGTAAGATTTGATCTGGGCTTGATCTAGACTTAAAGCCCATGATATATGGGCTGAAAATAGATATATAAAGATCCAAAATCGGGTAAAATTTACAAGCATTAAAAATTTCTTCTATAGAATTAAATAAACTATATCTTACAAATACTCTTTCACCAATATTTCTGCAATCTGAATCGTATTAAGTGCAGCACCCTTTCGAATATTATCCGCCACAATCCACATATTGATTCCTTGTGGATGACTGATGTCCTCTCTAATACGACCCACGAATACTGGATCACTTCCTGAACCATCTGATACCGCCGTAGGATATTGTCCAATAGCAGTTCCATCAATCAATTTTATACCAGGTGCTTTCTTCATCAAATTAACAACTTCATCCTGTGTTATTTTCAATTTAGTCTCTATATGAACCGCCTCAGAATGCCCATAAAATACGGGTATTCTTACAGCTGTTGGGTTCACCATAATCGTTTCATCATCAAAAATCTTTTGAGTTTCCCAGACCATTTTCATCTCTTCTTTGGTATAGCGATTATCTTGAAAACTATCGATTTGTGGAACAGCATTGAAGGCTATTTGTTTATTCTTTCCTTCCAATTTAACAGGCCTTCCATTCAGTAAAGCTGAAGTTTGATGCACTAGGTCCTCTAAGGCTTTTTTGCCAGCCCCTGAGACCGCTTGATAGGTAGCTACATTAATTCTTGTAATTCCAACTGCATCATGAATTGGTTTTAAAGCGACCAACATTTGCATGGTGGAGCAATTAGGATTGGCGATTATCCCAGTATTCACGTGATCAGCTATCTTTTCTGGATTAACCTCAGAAATGACTAAAGGTATATCTTCTTGGTATCTAAATTGCGACGTATTATCAATGACAACACAGCCAGCTTCGGCTGCCTTAACAGCATAAACCTCAGAAACAGCTGCTCCTGCAGAGAATAATCCTATTTGCACTTTTGAAAAATCAAAGGTAGCCAAATCGTCTACAGCAATAGTGGTATTTCCAAAATTTACCTGCTTACCAAGGGAGCGTTCGCTAGCTAATGGATATACATTTTTGGCTGGAACCATACGATCCGCCAGTATATCTAACATCACCTCACCCACTGCACCTGTCGCACCAACTACAGCAATATTAACTTTATCGAGCATGGTATTATTAATCCTTTAACAAATATAAAATGAATTGAGCCTATATTATATCTTAGAATTGATTACCGGTGTTTGAGAATTAACATCGGCATTTTGTGCTCGATTACGTAAATAATGATCCATAAGCACTAAAGCCACCATAGCTTCTGCAATGGGTGTTGCTCTCAGACCCACACAAGGGTCATGCCGACCTTTGGTGATGATTTCTGACTCTTGCCCAGCTTTATTAATTGTTTTTCCAGGAACAGAAATACTCGAAGTAGGCTTCAATGCGATACTAGTTAGAATATCTTGCCCTGAAGAAATACCACCAAGGGTACCTCCCGCATCATTTTTCAAAAATCCTTCTGGTGTTATAGAGTCACGGTGCTCGCTACCTTTCTGTGAAATTGAAGCAAAACCTGAGCCCAATTCAACTCCTTTTACTGCATTGATACTCATTAAACCATGAGCTAAATCTGCCTCTAACTTATCAAATACAGGCTCACCTAATCCAGGTGGAACATTAGAGGCGAGGATGCTGATTTTTGCGCCAATAGAGTCACCTTCTAATTTTAATTTTTCCATGAAAGCTTCAAGCTCTTCAATTCGGCTCGCATCAGCACAGAAGAATGGGTTCTCATCGACATATGCCAAATCCATGCAGTCTAAAGTTAGATTTCCGATTTGTGAAAGGTAACCTTTTATCTCTAGCCCTAACCTCTCAAATAGATATTTACGGGCTATGGCTCCTGCCGCAACGCGCATTGCCGTTTCTCTTGCTGATGATCGGCCACCGCCTCGATAGTCTCGTATTCCATATTTTTGTTGATACGTGTAATCAGCATGGCCAGGTCTAAATTTGTCTTTTATATCACCATAATCTTTTGAGCGATGATCTTTATTATTGATCAACAAACCGATAGGTGTACCAGTCGTTGTTCCTTCAAATACCCCGGAAAGTATTCTCACCTGATCAGGCTCATTTCGTTGAGTAGTATGCTTAGACTGGCCTGGACGTCTTTTGTCAAGGTGAATTTGAATATCACTCTCACACAATGACATACCTGGTGGGCAACCATCTATAGTACAGCCCAAAGCAACTCCGTGACTTTCACCAAAAGTTGTTACAGTAAATAATTTTCCAAAACTGTTACCTGACATACCTCTATTCTCATTGTTCTTTTAAAGCTTATTATGATTATCAAGATCTTCTTTAGTCAACAAAAAAACTCCATTACCGCCCATTTCAAAGTCTAACCATACAAATGGTAACTTAGGATATTTCTCTTGAAGCGCCCATTGACTGTTGCCTACCTCAACAATTAATACACCATTCTCTCTTAAATAATCTCCAGCATCTCGTAAAATAATATTCACCGAATCCAAGCCATCATCGCCAGATGCGAGTCCAATTATAGGCTCATGATGAAATTCTTGTGGCATAATTGAAATATCATTCTTATCCACATAAGGCGGATTACTGACTATTAAATCATATTGATAAAGATCTTTTGCATCGCAAAATACGTCAAAAAAATCAGACTTAATAAGCCTAACTCTATTTTCCATTGAATGCTGTTTTACATTAATCGCTGCCACCTCTAGAGCTTCCGGTGAAAAATCAACAGCATCTATTGATGCATTTGTAAAATACACAGCCATAGCAATGGCAATACATCCACTACCGGTGCCTAGATCCAAAACTCGTTGATCTTGATCCATATTAATCCATGGTCTGAATCGATTATGTATTAATTCTGCGATAGGTGACCGTGGAATTAATACACGTTCATCCACAAAAAACTCCAATCCAGCAAACCAAGCTTGATTCAATATATAGGCAATTGGTAATTTACTATCGATGCGCTTTGCAGCCATAGATTTTATTGCTTTTATGTCATTCTTAGCAACAATCCTCTGATAGATAGTCTCTGCTGAATCATGATCTAGTTTCAAATAACCAAAGATCAAATAAGCCGCTTCATCGACAGCGTTATCAGTGCCATGCGAGAAGGCGATATCAGTCTCATAAAATTGTCGTGCGATGTCTTTAAGTAGCACTTCAACAGTCATTAGAGGGGTTGTAGATTGATTCATTTAACCACAAGATACTTTGAAAAATTGCTTTATACTGTCTTAACAATTCTTATTAGAATAAAAATCAATTTAACATGCACAAATAATTACGTCAGGTATAATCTTGTTTTTTTATATTGTTGAGATTTCATATCGTGATTAATGTTTTTCCAAAAAAAATTATCAATACCTTTCTACTCCTTTTATGTGCCACAATCATCACTAATTGCTCAACAAAGCATGCAACCAGTATTAATTCCAATAAAAATGAATTTTCAACCGTTCTAGACATCCCCATGCCCTTAGATGATTTTAATCTTACGGCCGATGATGGAACTAGCTTTAACTTAGAGACACTCAAAGGCCAGTGGAATCTTTTGTTCTTTGGTTACACGCATTGCCCTGATGTATGTCCATTAACTCTTCATCAACTTGGTCAAGCTAAAAAAGCGCTCAACGAATCAATGCAAGATTCACTCAACATAATTATGATTAGTGTCGATCCCGATAGAGATAGCACAGAAATACTTCACCAGTATGTAAATTCATTCAATCAAAAAATAACGGGCGCGACTGGTCCTATCTCTGAAATAGATAAACTAACCAGTCAACTTGGAATTTTCCATATGGCCAATAAGGAAGAAGGTCAGAATTATTCGGTCAGTCATTCTGCGGCTGTCGTAATGATAAATCGGAATGCGGAATTTCATGCCGTCTTTAGTGCGCCGCATAGTACGGAAAATTTTATCACAGATTTACCCAAAATTATGGCGAAAAACTGATGCAAAAATTACTGCCCTTGATATTGGCAATATTGTTGACTGGGTGTGATTCCTTGAAATCAAATGGCATAACTTTCAACGATCTTACTGTTTATGCGCCACGTGCTGGAAGCAGAGTAACGGCTGGATTTACAAATATTATAAATAAATCGGCTGATGCAGTTACCATCACCTCAATCTCTAGCCCGCAATTCAATAGTGTCGAAATTCATGAAACAGCCATTATCAATGGAGTTGCTAGAATGGTGAAGATTGAAGCCTTAACTATACCGGAACATCAGTCCGTAGCCCTTAAACCAGGTGGCAAACATCTTATGCTAATTGATCCAAAAAAATTCATTACTGAAGGCGAAGAGATAAACTTAATTATCGAGCTATCCAGAAATGAAACTGTGACGCTATCAACGTCAGCTGTGTCACGCTTTTAATTATAATATAATATAATATAAAGCAAACAGACAACTGGTTTTCGTTATGCGATCAATTCACACATGGTTCTTCATTATTCTGCAATTTATAGTGCCAAAGTTGCTGCTTACTAATATTATTTATCGCATTACTAGGGTAGAAAAAATTGTACTCAAAAATTATCTCATCAAAAATTTCATTAAAATATACGATGTCAATATACAAGAAATTAAAACTACAGACCTAACTCAATTTAAGTCATTCAATGCATTCTTTACACGTGAACTGCATGTCAATGCAAGGACCATCTGCAAAGAAGATAATGTTATTATTTCACCTGCCGACGGAAAATTAAGCGCGTTTGGAGATATTCAAAATAATCAATTATTTCAAGCGAAAGGCCATCAATACTCACTCCAAGAATTAGTGGGTAATAATCATCCTAATATAAATCAGTTTATTGATGGAGCTTTTGCCACCATTTACTTAGCCCCATTTAATTACCACCGAGTGCATGCCCCTTTAGACGCAACGTTAACGAAAATGCATTATATCCCGGGCAATCTTTTTAGTGTTAACCAAATCACCACCTCTAGAATACCAAAACTGTTTATTCGCAACGAAAGACTGGTTTGTTTTTTTGAAACCGGTAACTCTGAAATGATCTTAATTTTCGTAGGTGCTCTGAATGTTGGGAGCATCACAACGCCCTGGACGAATGAAATTAGACCTTCACAAAGAGGTGAAATTGTTGAACTGCAATTAGCAAAAAATATTTCTACCCACCTAAATAAGGGAGACTTACTAGGTTGGTTTAACATGGGATCTACAGTAATCACTCTATTTCCAAAAAATACCTGTCATTGGAGTGAAGATATGAGAAGTGACGGACATATCAAAATGGGCAATAAGCTTGGCTCGATAATACATCATTCTAAATGAACAATGATGATCACAAACATCTCAACTGGAGGCCACTATCAAAATATGCCTTAGCCAAGAGACGGGCACAAAAAATAGCTCTCATAAGAAATTATTTTCAAGAAAATAAAGTTCTTGAAGTTAATACACCCATCCTTTCAACAAGCGCCGTTTCTGACATTAATATCGAAAGTATCAATACGAATTTATCCATCAATCCATCAGAAGAATTCTATCTACAAACATCCCCAGAATTTTTCATGAAACGTATGCTCGCAGATGGGTTTAAAGATATTTTTCAAATATGTAAAGTTTTTCGAGATGATGAATTAGGGCGACTGCACTTACCTGAATTCACGATGATTGAATGGTATAGATTGAATTTCAATTTAAAAAATATTATCAATGATGCCTTGAGCATCATAATGCTCACTATCAATAATCAATACCCAAATATACCCGTGGAAAAAATCTCTTATCGTGATGCCTTTTTAAAGTATTTAAATATAGATCCCGTCACTGCAGATACAGAAAAAATTATCATGCTGGCAAATTTAGATACTTCCTTACAACTAAAAATGGACAATGATCGAAATCAATATTTAGATTTTTTATTCGCAACTCGTATTGCTAAAAATTTCAAACAAAGAGAACTAACCGTGGTATATCATTACCCAGCAGATCAGGCCGCACTTGCACGTATTTGTCCTAATAATAATGACCTCGCAGATCGTTTTGAGATATTTTTTGGTAACGTAGAACTGGCAAACGGTTATGTTGAGTTAACTGATTTTCAAGAAACGAAAAAACGTTTCCAAAATGATCAGCAGTTGCGTCGCAATCAAGGGAAAAAAATTCGGCCACTGGATGAAAATTTTATAGCTAGTATTGAATTTGGTCTACCAGATTGCGCTGGCGTGGCCTTGGGCTTCGATCGCTTGCTTATGATTAGTGAAGGTGAGGCAAACATACAGTCAGTCCAACATTTCATTAGCAAGTAAGTACAAACCAATTTTTTATATCATTTTACTCTAGAAACATATTCTTTCGATCGAGTATCGATACGAACGATCTCGCCTTCTTCCACAAATAAAGGAACGCGAACAACTGCTCCCGTCGATAATGTCGCAGGTTTAATTCCCCCACTAGCGGTGTCACCTTTTAAACCAGGGTCAGTTTGGACTATCTCAAGTTCTACAAAATTAGGTGGCACTACAATGAGTGGCTCGTTATTCCATAATGTAACTTGACAAAGATCTTGATCTTTTAACCACTGTTTAGCCTCTGCTATAGCTGATTCACCTGCAGCATATTGCTCAAAAGTATCTGGCACCATAAAATGCCAGAATTCACCATCTGAATAAAGATATTGCATATCAGTATCCATGACATCAGCGGCCTCAATGTTTTCTCCGGACTTAAAAGTTTTATCAATCATTTTTCCCGTCTTAAGATTTTTAACTCTGACTCGATTAAAGGCTTGCCCCTTACCCGGTTTGACGAACTCATTCTCCACAATAATATAAGGATCTCGATCCAGAATAATCCTCAACCCAGATTTAAAATTATTTGTATTATATGTCGCCATAATTATCCTAGATTAATCGTTAAATCAATTATCTTTTTTTTCTGCAAAATTTTCTACCGTCAATCCAGTTGCTTTCTTGAATTTCTTTGAGTAATTTTTTCCACGATGAGCTCTTTCACCAATATATTCTTGGAGATCTTTCCATTTAAGCGTCATACAATTAAGTTCATTACGATAAACGTTTAACGCGTCACCCTCATACATGATAGCTACACCAGTCATTTTTTCTTCACCTGATTTGAATTTCTTTGTCGGTATATTGAGGAATTTATTACCCTTACCTTTAGCAAGCTCAGGTAAATCAGACACATCAAAAAGAAGTAATTTACCAATTGAACTGACCACAGCTATCATAGCGCCACTTTTTTTAATCATTGGATACGGCAATATCGGCCTACTCGCTTCCGGTACCCTAAGAATGGCCTTACCGGCTTTGTAATTTGAGGTTAAATCAGATAATTTCACAATAAAACCATAGCCAGCATCACTTGAGAGTATCCATTGATCTTCTGGAGCGCCAATTAATGTCCCGCAAAATTCTGAACCATCTGGTGGCTTAAAACGACCAGAAAGAGGCTCGCCCTGCCCTCGCGCAGATGGCAATAGATTTGCCAACATACTATAAATTCGTCCTGTACTGTCCATGAACATCGCAGACTGATTGCTTTTGCCATATGCTGCCGCAAGAAACTGATCGCCGGCCCTATAATTCATGGCATGAGGATCAATATCATGTCCTTTTGCTGCTCTTGCCCAACCACGTTGAGAAAGGACTATAGTTACCGGTTCACTTGCAATAAGTTGCGTCTCATCAATAGCTTGTGCCACATCACGCTCAATAATTACTGTTCTTCTTTTATCACCATATGCTTGGCCATCATCTGCGATTTCTTGTTTAATTAAATCTTTTAATTTAGCTTTATCATTAAGTATCGCTTCTAGTTCAATGCGCTCTTTATCCAATCCATCTTGCTCAGTTTTGATTTTAATTTCTTCTAATTTTGCCAAATATTTTAATCGGAGATTTAGAATTGAATCTGCCTGGATGCCTGACAACGAAAATCGCTTCATAAGGACTATTTTCGGCTCATCTTCAGTCCGGATGATTTTTATCACCTCATCTATATTTAGATAGGCAATAAATAAGCCATCTAATATATGCAATCGATCCATAACTATTTTTAATCGATGATTGAGTCTTGCTACTACCGTCTTTTCTCTAAAGATCAGCCATTCTGACAAAATATCAAGCAGTCCAAATGATCTTGGCTTCCCCTCAAGATCAATAATATTCATGTTTATGCGTACGGTTCTCTCCAATGAAGTGGTAGAAAATAAATGCGACATCAGCTCTTCGGTATCAACGCGTTTTGATTTAGGGGTCACGACCAAACGAATTGGATTCTCATGATCTGATTCATCACGTAGATCCTCTACTAGAGGTAATTTCTTGCTTCTCATTTGTGCGGCTATTTGTTCTAAAATTTTATTGCCTGATATCTGATAAGGCAATGAGTTGATGATAATGTCATTGCCTTCTTTCTCGTATGTGGCCCGAAGCCTTAATGTGCCATTCCCAGATTTATATATCTCTCTTATATCACTCCTAGATGAAACCAGTTCTCCGCCAGTTGGAAAATCAGGGCCTTTAATGTATTTCATTATCTTACCTAAAGTGCTTTCTGGCTCCTCAATAAGATGCACCAAAGCTTTAGCTACTTCGCTAAGATTATGCGGTGGCACGTCTGTCGATAATCCGACTGCGATACCTGTAGTGCCATTAAGCAATATATTAGGTAACCTTGCTGGCATAACGACCGGTTCATCAAGAGTGCCATCAAAATTAGGCGCCCAATCAACAGTGCCATCCCCTAATTCTTGAAGTAATACCTTTGCATAGGGTTTGAGTCTTGATTCGGTGTAACGCATTGCCGCAAAAGACTTAGGATCATCGGTTGAGCCCCAGTTTCCTTGACCATCAATAATGGCATAGCGATAAGAAAAATCTTGGGCCATTAAAACCATGGCTTCATAACATGCAGAGTCTCCATGCGGATGAAATTTACCAATCACATCACCAACCGTACGGGCAGATTTTTTTGGTTTTTGACCGGCAGATAATCCTAACTCACTCATGGCATAGATTATTCTTCGTTGAACTGGCTTCAGACCATCACCAATTTGTGGCAGCGCCCGATCTAAGAGAACATACATAGAATAATCTAAATAAGCTTTCTCGCTGTATTCTCTAAGAGAAAGTTTTTCTACGCCCTCTAAATTTAATTCTTGATTTTTCATAGTTAAATTTGTGCTAAATCACCTTTATTTTCAAGCCATTCTCGTCTATCAGAAGCACGTTTCTTAGCTAAAAGCATATCCATCAGTTGCTCACTTTCATCACCAGGAAAAACATTCAACTGAACCAATCGTCTGGTGTCTCGATTCATAGTAGTTTCTCGAAGTTGCTGAGGATTCATTTCGCCTAAACCTTTAAATCGTGTAACAGTCACTTTACCCTTGTATTTTTCTTTTTCGATACGCTCGATAATACCGCGACGTTCATCATCATCCAGGGCATAAAAAACGCGCTTACCCACATCAATTCTAAATAAAGGTGGCATGGCAACATAAACATGACCGAGCATTACCAATTCTTTGAAGTGCCTTAAGAATAGGGCACACAATAATGTAGCTATATGCAATCCATCGGAATCGGCATCAGCTAAAATACAAATCTTATGATAACGAAGATCCTCAATATTACTCCGAATTGGATCGACACCAATAGCAACACTAATATCATGAACTTCTTGAGAGGCAAGAATTTCAGCTGTATCTACTTCCCATGTATTTAATATTTTACCTCTAAGAGGCATAATTGCTTGAGTAATTCTATCCCTTGCTTGCTTTGCCGAGCCGCCAGCAGAGTCACCTTCAACCAAGAAAAGTTCGCATAATTCAGGTTCTTGTGAACTACAATCAGCTAATTTACCTGGTAAAGCGGGTCCGGAAACAATCTTCTTACGGACTACCTTTTTAGCATTTTTTATTCTTTTTTGAGCACGCTCAATGGCCAGCTGAGCAATTAGATCGCCAGTTTCTGGGTGCTGGTTTAACCACAAAGAAAAGCTATCTTTTATTATTCCAGTCACGTAAGCAGCCGATTCACGAGAAGATAAACGTTCTTTTGTCTGTCCAGAAAACTGAGGATTTTCGAGCTTGACGCTCAACACGAAAGACACATTATCCCACACATCTTCAGGTGCTATCGCCAGACCGCGTGGTAATAAATTTCGAAAATCACAAAATTCACGTATCGCCGTCGCCAAACCAGTTCTCAAGCCATTTACATGAGTTCCTCCTTGCGGTGTTGGTACTAAGTTCACATAGCTTTCAGCTACATTTTGACCCTCGTTAGTAAGCCATACAAGCGTCCAGTCAACCGCTTCATGCTCTCCAGTTACACTCCCACTAAACGGTGGTTCCGGCAAATGGTTAGCACCCTCAAGTGCTTCAATGAGATATTCTTCAAGACCTTCAGCATAGCACCATTCAAATTTTTCTTGAGACTTTTCTAGATACAGCTCGACCATCAAACCCGGGCATAAAACTGCCTTAGCTTTTAACGCATGCTGCAATTTAGAAACCGAAATGACCGCCGAATCGAAATATTGCGGATCCGGCCAAAATCTCAGCGTTGTACCAGTATTGGCTTGGCCAACCTTTCCAACAACCTCAAGATCTCCTTGTTTTTTACCGCCCGCAAAACTTAAGCTATGTTCAAGACCTTCTCGACGAATCCATACCTCCAGATGCTTCGATAACGCATTTACCACTGACACACCCACGCCATGAAGACCGCCAGAGTATTGATAGTTTTCTTTATTAAATTTTCCGCCCGCATGAAGTCTTGTAAGGATTAATTCAACACCGGGTATCTTCTCTTTTGGATGCAAATCAACTGGCATACCACGTCCATCATCTACTACTTCGACGGATCCATCTGCATATACAGTGACTTCAATTTTCTTACAATGACCAGCAAGCGCCTCATCCACACTATTATCAATCACTTCATGCGCTAAATGGTTTGGGCGCGAGGTATCAGTATACATTCCAGGCCGTCGTCTTACCGGCTCTAGACCACTCAATACCTCAATATCAGCGGCTTTGTAATCTTTACTCATACACCTTTCAACTCATTTATATTGCCTCAATTCTATCAGGAAGCAGCGTACTTATCTCAGCGAAAATTAATAAATATTACAGTTTATTTACATGATAATAATAAGTTTTAAAATGATTAAATACACAAAAAAATAAGGACTCAAAGATCACTATCTAGTACTAGCAAATCTTACAAAGTTAATCCACAACCAATGGTTGATATTTATTTTGAAATAAAACTTTAAATGGAAAGCATTTCAATCAAGAAGCATCAAACCGATCCAGATTCATCACTTTATTCCATGCAGCTACAAAATCATTCTGGAATTTTTCTTTTGAATCACTTGCAGCATAGACCTCACAAATAGCTCGTAGTTGAGAGTTAGAGCCAAAGACCAAGTCTACTCTTGATGCTGTTTTAAGCTTCTCTCCTGAAGATCTATCTGTTCCTTGATAAGAATTATTACCCGATGCTTTCCAAGCAACACTCATATCAAGTAAGTTTACGAAGAAGTCATTCGTTAAGGTCCCCGGTGTGTTGGTCAAAATACCATGGCCATTATCACTGATCCCTAGAGCTCTCATCCCACCCACAAGAACGGTCATCTCTGCAGCTGTTAATCCAAGTAACTGAGCTTTATCCAATAACATTTCTTCAGGACTAACGGTATAGTCAGTCTTTTGGTAGTTTCTAAAACCATCGGCAACTGGTTCCAACACATCAAATGATTCTATGTCTGTTTTTTCTTGAGATGCATCACCACGACCAGGTGCAAACGGAACGCTTAAACCAGAGGCTTGCTCAATACCTACATTACCAGCAAGAACAATCGCATCAGCGACTGAAACATTCATTTCAGTTGATATTCCCTGTAATATTTCCAGTACACGTGAGAGCTGCCCTGGTTTATTTACTTCCCAATCTTTTTGTGGGGCTAGCCGAATTCGAGCCCCATTTGCTCCACCTCGCATATCTGAACCACGATAAGTCGCAGCACTAGCCCAAGCAGTTTCAATCATTTCTTGTGATGTTAAACCACTATCATTGATTTTAGATTTAACAGCATCAATATCATAATTAGAGTTTCCTGCTGGCACAGGATCCTGCCAGATTAGCTCTTCTTCTGGAACTTCTGGACCTAGATATCGATGTATTGGTCCCATGTCGCGGTGAAGCAATTTAAACCAAGCGCGAGCAAATGCGTCAACCAATTCGTCTGGGTTCTTATGGAAACGCATTGAGATTTCTCGATATGCCGGGTCTTCCCGCATTGCCATATCAGCTGTTGTCATAAATGTAGTAACACGTTTCGATGCATCCTCAGCATCCGGAGCAAGATCACTGTCTTTTGGATTTACTGGGTGCCATTGATGTGCACCTGCTGGACTTTTGACTAATTCCCATTCGTAACCAAATAGAAGATCAAAATAACCATTATCCCATTGCGTTGGATTCGCCGTCCAAGCACCTTCAAAACCACTCGTAATCGTATCACTTCCTTGGCCTGATGCATGCCCACTCTTCCAACCAAGTCCCATTTGCTCAATAGGTGCGCCTTCTGGCTCAACTTCTACTAAATCAGCATCCCCTGCACCATGAGCTTTGCCGAATGTATGACCACCAGCCACCAATGCAACCGTCTCTTCATCATTCATGGCCATACGAGCGAATGTTTCTCGGATATCAACGCCACTAGCAAGAGGATCAGGATTCCCATCCGGGCCTTCGGGATTAACATAAATTAAACCCATTTGAACCGCAGCAAGAGGATTTTCCAGATCACGTTCGCCTGAATAACGTTTATTGTCGAGCCATTCTTTTTCAAAACCCCAATAGATATCCTCTTCTGGCGCCCATATATCCTCACGCCCTCCACCAAAACCGAAAGTTTTTCCACCCATGGACTCAATCGCAACATTACCTGTCAAAATCAATAAATCAGCCCAGCTGATTTTATTTCCATATTTTTGTTTAATCGGCCAAAGCAAACGACGTGCTTTGTCTAAATTTCCATTATCAGGCCAGCTATTTAATGGCGCAAAACGCTGCGCACCAGTCCCGCCGCCGCCACGTCCATCACCCGTTCTATAAGTACCCGCTGCATGCCATGTCATCCGAATAAAGAAAGGGCCATAATGGCCATAATCGGCAGGCCACCAGCTTTGTGAATCAGTCATGAGATCATGCAAATCATTTTTAAGTGCTGCGTAATCTAATTTCTTAAATTCTTCTTGATAATCAAAGCCCTTATCCATTGGATTGGATTTTTGATCATGCTGATGAAGAATACTAAGATTTAATTGATTAGGCCACCACTCACGATTGGATGTACCATTAGTATTATTAGTGGCCAAAGCACCGTGCATAACTGGGCATTTCCCCTCTTCTTTACTGCTCATTAATTTTCCTTATTCGTTGTTTAATATAAAGATTTAACGCGTTATAAGTATAAAAATACCCAATAATATTGAGTTATTGTTAATATTGTTTAACGATAGATAGTGGATTTCATTGATCATATATGTATAAATTATATCACTTAGATTCAGTCTAAAATACTTAAAAGATGATAGGTATAAGTGACTTTTTTGTCAAGATAATAGGTTCACTTGAACTGTAACACATTGCATCATAGACTAACTGAGGTAACATGAATTATACGCACACGATCAATGCAAAATTCTTCAATACATTAATACAAAGCTGAGCTATATGACGGACAAAAAAAATATCAATTTAGAGAAATCTCTTGCAGATCTTGAGGCATTAGTTGCTGAACTTGAAGGGGGTGAATTATCTCTTGAGGATGCTATGAAAAAATTTGAACAAGGCATTAAGCTTACGCGAACTTGTCAAAATATATTAAAAGATGCTGAGCAAAAAGTGGAAATATTACTCGAAAATAATGGCGAGGATACTCTTACTTCATTTAATGATAAGACTAATGGGGATTAGAAATAAGGACGCAATAACATACAGGCAAAAATAGTAGCTACACCCGCTACAATATCATCCAGCATAATCCCAATTCCACCTGTTACCTTCTTATCAAGAAAACCTATCGGCCAAGGCTTCCAGATATCGAATATTCGAAATAGGATAAAAGCCATTACCCAATCCTTAAGGGTCATTGGCTGAAAGATTAAAATAGCATACATAGCGGCCATTTCATCCCAAACAATTCCTGGATGATCATGCGTTTTCAAAGCTTTGGAACTGGCATCACATATCCAAAAACCTGCGATCAATAGGCCGATAGCAATAATTAATTGCATTGAAAAAGAATTAAATTGATTTATTGAAATCGTCCATGAAAATAATAACACTCCCATCAATGAACCAAAAGTTCCAGGCGCAAAAGGAATTAGTCCTGTGCCGCCACAAAATGCCATGAAGTGAATGGGATTGGTCATTTTTGGTTTAATTTTATTATCAGTCATTCATGTCATCCATTGAAATGCAGGTAACCACTATCGTCGTAATTAATTAACTTATCATTTAAAGAACAATTTAACTCGGATTGATTGCGTACCTCACCAATCTCAGTGATTGGAATATTATAGATATGGGCAATTTTACGTATCTCATTCAATTTCATTGCTGGCGCTGTAAATAATAACTCATAATCATCACCACCACTCAATGCGAACTTAAGTCTTTGCTCTTGATTGTAGATTTTTTTCAATTCCATCGAGATTGGCAGGCGATCAATATATAAGTGCCCACCAAGCTCACTAGCCATAAGTAATTTTTTTGTATCTGCGTACAAGCCATCAGAAATATCAATAGCAGCTGTGGCAATACCACATAATGCCTGACCTATTTCGAACCTGGCAGACGGTCTAGAAAAGCGTTGTATAAGAAATTCTTCTGTCTTGCTCGAAGCAGCAGAATTAACCAATAAATCCAGACCAGCAGCTGCATCGCCAAGATTGCCGGTAACAAATATTAAATCATCTCTACGAGCCTGACTTCTAGTAATCGCTTGATCCGGTAATACCTCACCAGTGATACTAATGGTTAATGATATTTGCTGAGCAGAGGTTGTATCACCCCCTATCAATGAAACATCGTACTCTTGTGCCGCATGATACAAGCCATCAGAAAATTGTTGTAGCCATTTTTCATCGACATCGGGTAACGTCAAAGCGAGGGTCATCCAGCGAGCGCGAGCACCCATGGCAGCGATATCTGAGACATTCACAGCCACACAACGATAACCAATATCCTCTGCGGGCAAGCAATCAGGAAAATGAACATTTTCTATAAGGGTATCTGCAGACATGACTAAATCATGACCTGGTGATGGGCTAATTATCGCACCATCATCACCAACCCCTATAAGCACAGAGGTATCATTATTATCTTTTGAAAAAAATCGACGAATCAGTTCAAATTCATCCACCAATAGACTCCAGTGTATAATGAGATCATTATTAAGCTGCTCTTATCACCTTAGCTGCCCGATCCAATACCGCATTAATGTATTTATGGCCATCTAATGAGCCAAAGCGTTTAGCCAAGTTAACGGCTTCGTTGATAATGACGCCAATATCAATTTCTCGTTTCATTTCAAGCTCATAATACCCCAGTAATAAAATTCCCATCTCTATGGGATCTATTTGCGAAATAGAACGATCTAAATAGACTTCAATTCCAGCTAAAAATTCAGCTTTGCTCTTATAAATAGTTCGAATAGCCTGAGTAAAATAAATTTTATCAATCTTTTTATAATCATCGCGTTCGCGACATTGTGATAACAATTCTTTGACCTCATGATCCGCAAGCTGCATCTGATAAAGAGCTTGCACTATCATAAGCCTCGCTAGGGTTCGGCTTTTTCTAAAATTTGATTTGGCCTTTTTTTTACCCGCCACAATTAATCTATTTTTCTTAATAAATTAATCATTTCAATAACCGCGAGTGTGGCCTCTTCGCCTTTATTTCCAGCTTTAGTTCCAGCTCGCTCTAAAGCTTGTTCTAATGTATCAACCATTAATACACCAAAACCAATAGGCACAGAGTGATCACGTTGAGCTGCTGCCAGGCCATGTGCGCACTCTCCCGAAACAAAATCAAAATGTGGGGTATCTCCCCTTATCACTGCTCCAAGTGCCACTATGCCGTCGGCTCGTCTGGATGATGCCACCTTACTCACTGCCAATGGTAATTCGAACGCCCCAGGCACACGAATAATTTCAATGGCATTTTTATCGACACCATGACGATCAAGGCACGATACCGCTCCTTTGATTAGAGCGTTAACTACAAATTCATTGAATCGAGTGGCTACAATTGTAAAGCGAGCTTCTCTGGGATGTAAATCACCTTCAATTGATTTTATATTTTCCATTTTATCATCCATCAGCTATTTTACTGTTCAACATATTCAGTAATTTTTAAATCAAATCCTGATATAGCATACATCTGCTTGGGCGCAGATAATACCCGCATTTGCTTAACCCCAAGATCTCGAAGTATCTGAGCACCTACGCCATAAGTACGCAGACCATCATCAATCCGCTTTTCATTTAGTTCATCAGCCTGCAATGATAAATTCTCAACAGCATCCATTAGATCACGAGAGGATTCCTGTTCTCTTAGAATTATTACTATACCCGTCTCCTCTTCTGAGATCCGTCGAATAGCATTTGTAACAGGCCAACCCAATGCCGTGGCTTGCACGCCCAAAATATCACCAAGTGTGTCTTGTATATGAACACGCACCAACGGAGACTCATGCTTGCTAAGATCACCTTTGACTAACGCCACATGAACCGATTGACTCACCTGATCATCATAGCAATACAAAGTAAAATCGCCATAATCCGTAATAACTGCTTTCTTCGCAATTCGTTCAACAAATCGCTCTTTTTCGAGACGATAACGAATTAAATCAGCAATTGTTCCAATCCTGATATCGTGTTTTCTGGCAAATTCCTCTAGATCTGGACGACGCGCCATACTGCCATCTTCATTTAAAATCTCTACGATCGTTGCTGCAGGTTCAAAACCAGCAAGACGGGCTAAATCACATCCCGCTTCTGTGTGTCCTGCCCTGGTTAATACGCCACCAGGTTGCGCCATGATTGGAAAAATATGACCCGGTTGACTGAGTTGATCAGGGGTGGCATTTTTAGCCACTGCTGCTTGAACAGTTTTGGCGCGATCATGTGCTGAAATACCGGTGGTTATACCTTCTGTTGCCTCAATTGAAACAGTGAAATTTGTGGCATGATGCTGATCAGTTTCTTCCACCATTAATGGCAATCGAAGCTGCGCGCATCTTTCCCTAGTGAGAGTTAAACAAATCAAGCCACGTCCATAACGGGCCATATAATTAATGTCTTCAGGGCGAACTTTTTCAGCAGCCATAATGAGATCACCTTCATTTTCGCGGTTCTCATCATCCACCATAATTACCATTTTACCTTGCTTAAGGTCCGCAATAATATCCTCGATATCCGCAAAGGTATTTTTTAAATTTTGCACAACTTCACTCATATCCATTTACCTTAAGAAATTCTTCTGTAATTACGCCATTATTTGGCTGATCAAGCAAACGTTCTAAATAACGCGCTATCAAATCCACTTCAATATTAACCTTATCACCGATCGAATAATTACCAATGACTGTTGCATCGGCCGTATGCGGAATAACATTTACGGTAAACACTGTGTTATGAATTCCATTCACCGTCAAACTCACACCATCAATACATACTGATCCTTTTGCTGCGATGTAACGCGCATAAGCATCCGGCAAATCGATCTCAAACGCGATTGAACGAGCATCTTTCTTTCGAGAAACGATCTGACCAACGCAATCTACATGACCACTAACAAAATGCCCCCCTATTCTCTCACCAATAGCCAAAGAAGGCTCTAGATTGACCGGCGTATTTTCTGATAAACCATTAAATGCACTCACTCGCATAGTTTCACCAGAGACATCCGCGTCAAATCCATTTTCATGTAATTTGATGGCTGTTAAGCAAACCCCGTTTACTGCGATACTTTCACCCACTTCAAAATCTTGCCAAACAATCTCATCGGCACAAAACGTGATTCGAAAATCTCCACCTTGAGGTGAAATTTTATCCACCGAGCCCATTGCTTTTATTATTCCTGTAAACATTAAAACTTCCTATTGATCAACCGGTCTAGCGGTAATTTTAAAATCTTGGCCAATCTTTCTAATATCTTCTATGGCTAATTGCTGCCTGTCCGCCAAAGATTTCCATGCCGATGTTTGAAACATCGGTTTTACTTCACTACCCATAATATGGGGTGCTTGATAAATAACAAGTTCATCGATTAAACCTAATGACAACATCTTTCCAGATAATATGGGACCAGCTTCGACCAACAAATCATTTATGCCTTCTTGAGCTAGATCATAAAGCACTTCATGCAAGGCCACATGATTATTATCATCTTTAGTCTGAACAATACTGACATTTGGTCCTTCAAGCATGGCTCGCCTCTTGATATTAATACAAAATACTCTGACATAACCATTTTCCTGAAAAATCTTTGCCTGTGGTGAAACTTGCAATTGACTGTCCAATAATACTCGCAGAGGTTGTTGCTGAACTAGATTATGATCACGAACTGTTAATGCTGGATTATCACTTTTCACAGTACCAATACCGGTCATTATGGCACCTGACGAGGCTCTTAGTTTTTGCACGTCAGCACGAGCAGCTTCTCCCGTGATCCATTGACTTTCTCCATTATTCATCGCCGTTGCACCGTCGATGCTGGCAGCTACCTTCAAACAAACGAAAGGTTTTTGACGCTCTATTCGGGAGAAAAAACCACGATTTAAAGTACGCGCCTCAGACTCAAACAGTCCAACTGATACCTCTATTCCAGCTGAACGCATGGCAGCAATTCCTTTGCCCGCTGTCTTCTCAAAAGGATCCTCACAAGCAACTACAACTCGTTTCACGGCCGCTTTAATTAATGCCTCACAACAAGGTCCAGTTTTGCCTTGATGCGCACAAGGCTCAAGCGTCACATAAGCTGTCGCTCCAACTACCGATTGAGTTGCTGACATTAACGCATTAATTTCGGCATGTGGAGCACCGCTATTTTGGTGCCAGCCTTCGCCTATTATCTTGTTATTAAAAACAATGACGCAACCGACTTGAGGATTAGGATGCGATGAAAATTTTCCTTTTTTCGCCAGCTTTAAGGCCAGCGTCATATACTCATGATCCGCTAAAGTAAAATCACTCATAAGCTGATAATCACTAATATTTACTCTGGTTTATCTGCTGCATCAGGCAAGAGAGACATTTGAGTCCGTTTGCGTTTCTTTTTTGGTTTACTTTGTAAGCGCTTAACTTCTTCTTGAAATTCAGTCACATCCTGAAAACTTCGATACACAGAAGCAAAACGAACATAAGCCACTTCATCCAATCCATGTAACTCACCCATTACCAACTCACCAATCAATCTTGATGGCACTTCGCGCTCACCCATCGTTCTCAATTTATGAACCATTCGACCAATTGATTGCTCAAACAAATCAGCAGATACCGGTCTTTTTTCTAGAGCTCGATGCATACTTGAGCGCATTTTATCTTCATCAAAAGGTTCGCGACGATCGTCACTCTTTATCAATCTTGGCATCACCAGTTCTGCCCCTTCGAATGTAGTAAAGCGTTCATTACAATCGAAACACTCTCTACGTCTTCGAATTTGACGCCCTTCACCAGCCAAACGGGAATCGATGACTTTAGTTTCTTCGTGATTACAAAATGGACAGTTCATTACTTTGGTTATTGCATCTTTTTTTATTAACTATTACTCAGTATATACCGGAAAATCCTTACAGAGGGCCACTACTTTATCTCGTACACTTGCAATCATAGCTTCGTCCTCGAGATCCTCCAATATATCTGCTATCCAATGTGCGGTTTGTTGTGTCTCTTTAATGCCAAAGCCACGTGTGGTAATTGCGGGCGTCCCAAGTCGAAGTCCGCTAGTTACAAAAGGAGAGCACGGATCATTAGGCACCGTATTCTTATTAACAGTGATATTGGCGCGACTCAAGGTAGCATCAGCATCTTTCCCAGTAATGCCTTTATCGACCAGACTGAGCAAAATAAGATGATTATCAGTGCCGCCGGAGATAATAGAGTAACCACGTTCCATTAAGGTAGCGGCCATCGCCCTTGCATTTGCGATAACTTGCTCCTGGTAAAGTTTGAACTCAGGATCCAACGCCTCTAAAAAGGCAACTGCTTTAGCTGCGATGACATGCATCAATGGACCGCCTTGAATACCCGGAAAGACCAAAGAATTGAATTTAGCAGTGAGCTTATCATTCTCCTTTGCTAATATAATTCCACCTCTTGGACCGCGTAATGTTTTATGTGTAGTACTGGTAACGACATCAGCAATATTAACCGGGCTCGGGTAATGGCCACTGGCTACAAGACCTGCAACATGAGCCATATCAACTAAAAAGTACGCACCAACAGCATCTGCAATATCTCGAAAACGCTGCCAATCGACAATTCTAGAATGCGCTGAAAAACCTGCAATAATTAAACGCGGCTGATGCTCCTTAGCAAGCGCTTCCACTTGATCATAATCAATTAAACCAGTCTCTGAATCGACCCCGTATTGCACTGCATTAAATAATTTCCCAGAAAAATTCACCGACGCGCCATGAGTTAAATGACCGCCTTCAGAAAGACTCATACCAAGAATGGTATCACCAGCTTTTAAAAGGGCAAGAAAGACCGCTGTATTAGCTTGTGATCCAGAATGAGGTTGGACATTAGCATAAGCTGCACCAAATAATTGCTTGGCACGCTGAATCGCTAACTCTTCAGCCACATCAACAAACTCACATCCTCCATAGTAACGCTTACCAGGATACCCTTCGGCATACTTATTGGTAAGCACTGAGCCCTGTGCTTCCATAACCCTCGGACTGGCGTAATTTTCAGATGCGATTAATTCAATATGCTCTTCTTGACGTTGCGTCTCATTTTGAATCGCAATAGACAATTCACTATCAAATATCTCAATTGATGAAGTCTTGGCAAACATTATTGATAGTTCTCCTTATTAAATTCTTTTTGCACTATAAAATACATTGTAACCCTCTGATAAAAAAAGCGTAACTCAAGATTTTGGATCAACTACAAATGCTTCTATTACTTGCGTCCATGCTTTAGCAATATTAAGCAAATTATATCCGCCTCCACCCAAACCCAATACCCTTCCCTTACAATAACGATCCGCCATTTGGCACAATGATGAAGCCGCCATCCGATGTGAGGCTTCAGTCAGCATAAGTTGTGTTATTGGATCCCCAGCTAAACTATCAGCTCCGCATTGCAGTATAATAAACTCCGGTGGGTTGTCCATCACATAATTCTCAACTTGTGACCATGCCTCAGTAAACTCATTATCTGTCGCACCGGGCGGAAGAGAAAGATTAATTTTTGTGTTAACTGCGTCGCCTATTCCCGTTTCATTAGAAGCGCCAGTACCGGGATATAAAGTATTTCCATCTTGGTGAATATCAGCAAATAATAGCTCGGCATCATCTTCAAAATCATAAAAAACTCCATCGCCATGATGAGCATCAATATCCACATAAAGAATACGTTGGATACCATAATTTTCTCTTAAATAATGAATGGCCACACCACAATCGTTAAACACACAAAAACCACCTGCTTTGTCACGTCTGGCATGATGCAACCCACCAATTGGAGAAAATGCGCGATGTGCTTGCCCATGCATAATGGCATCGATTGCTGCAAGAGTTGTTCCCACAACGTCAGAAGCCGCTTCAAATACTCCTATAAAAGCGGGAGTATCGCCATGATCAAGAAATCCTTTACCGTCTTCTGATGCACGAGATACGAGATCTATATAAGATGAGGTATGAAACAAAGCCAACTGATCAACAGTGGCTCGTGAGGGAGGGGCAATGTGCAATGAAGCGCCCAAGGATAAACGTTCCAGCTTATCGTGAAATGCAGCATGACGCTCCGGCCCAAATGGATGCTCTTGACCAAAATTATATTTGGTCAGTGCGTCTCCTTTATAGACAAATACTGGTTTAGTCTTCACAATTCCCTCTTTAGTTTTAACCTGCGGCAATGATAACGAATTTCCGCATCTATAACGGTGTTAATTTATGGCGCAATATATCTATACCATGAATCGCGTGGCAAAAATGGTGCCACCGAAACAATTTATTATTCGTGACATCTCCTTGTCTTTTTTTCCGGGCGCAAAGATTGGTGTCTTAGGACTTAATGGTTCAGGTAAATCTACCTTGCTAAAGATTATGGCAGGGCTCGATAAAGATTTTGACGGCGAAGCCAGGCCGCAACCGGGTATCAATATTGGTTACCTCGCGCAAGAGCCAGAATTAGATGCTTCCATGAATGTTCGCGGTAATGTTGAGGCAGGGGTTCACGCAACAAAATCGTTATTAACTCGATTTGATGAAATCAGCATGCGGTTTGGCGAAACCATAACCGATGATGAAATGAACACATTACTTGAGGAGCAAGGTCAGCTCCAAGATGCTATTGATGCTTGCGGTGGTTGGGAACTGGATCGAAAATTAGATATCGCTGCTGACGCCCTTCGCTTACCGCCATGGGATGCTGACGTCAGCAAACTTTCTGGTGGTGAAAAACGTCGTGTCGCTCTCTGTCGTTTACTTTTATCTGAACCGGATATGCTTCTATTGGATGAGCCCACTAATCATCTTGATGCAGAATCCGTTGCTTGGTTAGAGCGATTTCTTGAGGAATACTCTGGGACAGTTATTGCTGTCACGCATGACCGTTACTTTCTGGATAATGTGGCTGGGTGGATTTTGGAGTTGGATCGCGGTCACGGTATTCCATGGGAAGGAAATTACTCATCTTGGTTAGAGCAAAAAGAAGCGCGTCTTTCCCAAGAAGATGCATCTGAAAAAGCCAAACAAAAAGCCATGCGTCTCGAGCTTGAGTGGGTTCGCCAAAATCCAAAAGGAAGACAAGCAAAATCCAAAGCACGTCTCAAACAGTTTGCTGAACTCACCTCTGAGAAATACCAAGCACGTAATGAAACCAATGAGATTTTTATTCCGCCAGGGCCTCGATTGGGTGATTTAGTTATAGAAATAACCGATTTAAAGAAAGCGTTTGGGGAGAAATTACTGATCGATTCACTCAGTTTACAAATCCCGCCTGGAGGAATTGTCGGTATTATTGGTCCTAACGGAGCTGGGAAAACAACGTTATTTAGAATGATAAACGGCACCGAAACTGCCGATGCTGGAAATATTCGTCTTGGCGAGAGCGTTCAGATCGCTAGCGTTGATCAATCTCGAGACAGTCTGGATGATAACAAAACTATCTGGGAAGAAATATCAGATGGTCAAGATATTATTACTGTAGGCAAATACGAAACGCCTTCACGCGCTTATGTAGGTCGATTCAACTTTCGAGGTGGTGACCAACAAAAGAAAATTGGCTTACTTTCTGGTGGCGAGAGAAACCGTGTTCATTTAGCCAAAATGCTCAAATCAGGGGGTAATTTATTACTTCTTGATGAGCCTACCAATGACTTAGATATCGAAACGTTGCGGGCACTCGAAATTGCGTTACTAGAATTTCCTGGCTCAGCCATTGTTATCTCTCATGATCGATGGTTCCTTGATCGTATCGCCACTCATATTCTGGCTTTCGAAGGTGACAGTGAAGTTACTTGGTTTAATGGTAACTTTAGTGAATACGAAGAAGATCGTAAAAAACGATTGGGTAATGACGCTATTCAACCACAGCGGATAAAATACAAGCGCCTGTAGGCCAATATGACTATGCTATTATCAAAATTTAGTGGTTTAATCTCAAAAGGGTAATGTTATGTTTCATCAGTTCAAAATAGAAAGCTATCTCACTGAGCATGAAAAAAATGTCGCTTATAATTATTCTGAGAGTGGCGTCCATCCACTCAAACTGGGTGATTTTCTTGAACTTGCTGGAAAAGACCTCAATGAATTAGCCAATATTGAAATGGATTACCCAAATGTTCGCGGCAAAATTGAGCTGAGAGAGAAAATTGCAGCCCTTTACCCGAATGCTAAAATAAGCAATATTCTGACAACCATTGGTGCCTCAGAAGCAAATTATCTGACCGCAGAAACTTTATTAAAACCAGGCGATGAAATGGTCGCATTACAACCGGCCTATCTCCAGTTACCCGGTAATGCATTAAATAATGGCATCACGCTGAAAACAGTAGAGCTGATAGAAAATCAAAACTGGGCATTAAATACCGAACAATTAATGGCAACAGTCAACGCCTCAACCAAAATTATCAGCGTTATAAACCCCCATAATCCAACCGGTCATATTCTCGAGCAAGCCGAAATGGATGCCATAATAAAAGCAGCTTCAAGCGTAGGTGCTTGGATTGTGGCAGATGAAGTCTATGCTGGCACAGAACGAGGTGATACTAAACCTACGCGTTCTTTTTGGGGTCAATACGATCGTGTTATAGCGATAAATAGTATGAGTAAAGCGTATGGTATGCCTGGCCTTAGAATTGGATGGATTGTAGCCCCTGAAGAATTAATTCCAGAATTTCAACTCCGTCATGAATACACCACCATCAGCTCCACGATGCTCGGTAATGAACTTGCAAATATCGCATTGGATCCAGAAGTAAGACCAAAACTCACTCAACGGGCGCGTGAGTTAATTAACTTTGGCTTCGATACCCTCACCGACATGCTTTCGGTGCACGGCGACACCTATAAAGTTGTTCCGCCTCAAGCCTCAGCCATGTGTGTGGTACGTTATGATCTTCCGATTGACTCGCTCGCTTTTGTGGATCGTTTGGTGCATGAAAAGAGCACCTTAGTGGTTCCAGGCAGTTGTTTTGGTTTAGATCAACACTTTCGATGTAGTTCAGCACTTCCAGAAACCTATCTCAGAGAGGGTCTGCACAACATCAATGAACTGGTCTCTGACATTAAAGGCTAATCGAGATAACGACGAGCATTTTGAAACATGCGAAACCACGGTCCATTATCACCCCAATGATCTGGGTGCCAAGAATTCTGTATCGTACGTGATACCCGCTCTGGGTGAGGCATAATAATAGTCGCACGACCATCTGGTGTGGTTAAACCACAAATTCCCTCAATAGAACCGTTCGGGTTATCAGGATAACGTTGTGCAATATTCCCATAATTATCTATGTATCTTAAGGCTACTCCGCCTTGGGCTTGCTGCTGCATATGCTCACTAGCAAATACTGCCCGACCTTCCCCATGAGAGGTAGCAATTGGTATGTGTGAACCCGCCATGTCAGTCAAAAATATTGATGGGCTTGGTATAATTTTCACCAAACTGAATCTGGCCTCGAATTGCTCTGATTTATTGGTTTTAAATTGAGGCCAATGTTGTCCACCGGGAATTAATGTTTGTAGATGAGATAGCATCTGACAGCCATTACAAATTCCTAACGAAAAACTATCTTGGCGAGCAAAAAATGCAGCAAATTGATCGCGTAATAAGGAGCTATACAGAATGGATTTAGCCCAACCACCACCTGCACCCAAAACATCACCATAAGAAAATCCACCACAAGCAACCAAACCTTGGTAATGCTTAAGATTATCCTGCTGATTAATGAGATCACTCATGTGCACATCTACCGCCTCGAAACCGGCACGCATAAATACCGCCGCCATTTCATATTGGCTGTTCACGCCCTGCTCACGAAGGATCGCAACTCTAGGTTTTGTAGCGCCAATTTTGAAAGCAGTCTCTGTATCAGATAAGTCAAAGGATAATGAAACGTTCATTCCAGGATCCTCCGCATCAAGAATGCGGTCATACTCTTCTAGTGCTGTATCTGGGTTATCTCGCAATGATTGAATATGATAGGAAGTTTCAGACCATATTCTTTGTAATTGAACACGTCCAGATCGATAAATTATTTCATCATCATTATATACAGTCAGTTGTTCATCAGCAGACACTTCACCGATATCAATCCAATGCATTTGTTGTGATTCCAATACGTCTTTAACGGCCGCTATTTGGCTCTCAGCAACTTGAATCACGCCACCGAGCTCTTCATTAAATAAATAGCGAATAACTTTCTCAGCTGAGCCTGAAAGACGCAATGAAACCCCTAGATGTCCAGCAAACATCATTTCCGAAATGGTTGTTAATAGCCCTCCATCGGAACGGTCATGGTAAGCCAGAACAAGATTCTGCTTTAATAACATCTGTATCACATCAAAAAAGGATTTCAAACTAGCGGGGACATCGATATCGGGTGCAAAGCCACCCACAAGATTATATACCTGAGCCAATACTGAGCCACCTAATCGTTCTTTCCCTTGCCCTAAATCAAGCAACAAAAGTCTCGACGGCTCGTCGATACGTTTTAAGTCTGGCGTAAAATGATTTCGCACCGCATTCACCGGTGCGAAGGCAGAGATAATTAACGATACTGGAGCAACCACCCGATATTCATTATCATCTTCTTGCCATCGCGTTTGCATCGAGAGCGAGTCTTTACCAACCGGTATCGCTATACCCAAATCTCGACATAAATCAACGCTAATGGCTTTAACGGTATCAAATAACTTTGCATCTTCACCAGGGTGACCGGCTGCGGCCATCCAATTGGCCGATAATTTTATATTCCCCAGAGCACCGATTGAGGCAGCCGCTATATTGGTAATCGCCTCACCTACCGCCATTCTGCCTGATGCAGGTGCATTAATAACAGCCAATGGAGATCGTTCACCCATAGCCATGGCTTCACCGGTAACGCCCTCAAAACCACTCGCCGTAATAGCCACATCACTGACTGGAATCTGCCATGGTCCAATCAACTGATCACGGACACTGAGACCACCCACGGTACGATCGCCGATATGTATTAAAAAGGATTTATCTGCTACCGCAGGAAACCGAAGAACTCGCTCTATAGCGTCTTCGAGTTGCAATCCATTCAGATCCAATGATTTTGTCGTATAGCTGACCCGCGTTACCTCACGTTTCATTTTAGGCGGTTTCCCAAGCAATACTTCCATTGGAATATCCACGGGATTATTGTCAAAATGACGATCTGTCACCGTCAAATTTCCACTGTCATTCAGGTGGCCAACAAGAGAATAAGGGCAGCGTTCTCGCTCGCAAATCGTAATGAATTCAGCACGGCGTGATGGATCAATAACCAAGACATAACGTTCTTGTGCCTCATTACACCAAATAGCCATCGGTGACATACCCGGTTCTGCATTGTCCACTTCCCTTAATTCTAACAAAGCACCATGTTTACTGTGATCCACGGCTTCGGGAAGGGCGTTTGATAAACCGCCAGCGCCAACATCATGAATCAATAAAATAGGATTATCATGTCCCATCGCGGTACAACGATCGATTACCTCTTGGGCTCGTCTTTCGATCTCTGGATTACCGCGTTGCACCGAAGCAAAGTCCAAATCTTCACTACTGGAGCCACTGGCTAAACTGGAAGCAGCTCCTCCCCCTAAGCCAATTAACATTGCCGGCCCACCAATAACAATAATCTCGGCATCACTGGGTATATCAATTTTACAGGCATGTTCTTCACGCACATTACCAACCCCACCAGCAATCATAATTGGTTTGTGGTAACCACGAATTTCATTCTTTGGTAATTCAGGCAAACTACTCTCATAAGTTCGAAAATAGCCCAATAAATTAGGTCGACCAAACTCATTATTAAAGGCCGCGCCACCTAATGGACCGTCCGTCATAATTTCTAATGGCGTGGCCATACGTTCTGAACGACCAAAATCTTGCTCCCAAGGCTGCGTATAACCAGGAATTCTTAAATGCGATACCGTGAATCCTGTCAAACCAGCCTTTGGTTTTGCTCCTAATCCAGTTGCCCCTTCATCACGTATCTCACCGCCCGAACCGGTCGCTGCCCCAGCAAAAGGTGAAATAGCTGTGGGATGATTATGCGTCTCTACTTTCATGACAATGTGGATTGGCTCTGGAGATAAAACGTACTCTCGATTTGGTAATGAGGCTAATAGTCGCTCAGTTTTGAACCCTTCAATAACAGCGGCATTATCCGTGTAAGCAGAAATAACGCCACTCGGATTGGCTTCAGTGGTGCTCTTGATCATGGCAAATAATTTCTCTGAACGAACTTCGCCATCGATGACCCAGTCAGCGTTAAAAATCTTATGCCGACAATGCTCTG
The DNA here is from genome assembly GCA_028822065.1 of Woeseiaceae bacterium. Classification (GTDB taxonomy): domain Bacteria; phylum Pseudomonadota; class Gammaproteobacteria; order Steroidobacterales; family Woeseiaceae; genus SP4260. The sequence goes on from JAPKEL010000016.1 coordinate 32,889, forward strand.
AATTAGCTTGTGCAAACATCATTAGTTCAGCATCGGTCGGGTTTCTTGCCATCACCCGATAATGCTCACAAAGATAATCAATCTCATCATCTGAAAGGGCTAAACCAAGTTGATGATTGGCATGCTCTATAGCGGATTTCCCCTCCACCATCAAATCAATCTCTGTAAATGGTTGTGGTGCATGCTCGGAAAACAATGACGCTAGCGCCATGTCTTTATAAAGTATGCTTTCCGTCATTCTGTCATGCAAAATCTGTTCAATCTCGTTAACTTGATCAATAGAAATTGACTCGGGTGCTTCATAAGCGAAACACATACCACGCTCCAAGCGCACAATCATCGTTATACCACAAGCATGAGTAATATCCGTGGCCTTGCTTGACCAAGACGAAATAGTGCCAATTCTAGGTACCACTGTTACTTGTCTGGATTGCCTGGTTAGGTTTATGACCGGCTCATTGGAGAGTAATAATGCCGTCAAACGGCTTGTATTTTCTGCATCGATGACACTACTAAGCTGAGCATAATAACGGTAAGCGACATCAATAATCGTAATATCAGGATCGATATTATGCAGAGTTTGGTTGAGTTTCTTGATGCGAAAATCGGATAGAGCGCGCTGCCCGTCGATACATATCACTTCATGCGATACCTTATCGTGTGATTGTGTCGCTATTGTAGACAAGCTATTGGCATCCTATTATGCAAAATACATCTCGCTGTTTATTAAGCACATGAAATACGATTTACTGTTACTTAGAGTTTCCACCTGGCGTATACATTGGTATTGGAAATTGAGCCACATTCCCGCCTTCAAGCTGTGAGATTTTACTGGTGCCTTCTTTATCGACCTCATCAATTCGAATGATTGAGTGCATCGGCAAATGAGTGCGTTTCACACCCTCAAATTCCGTTTTTATCTTCTCTTCTGAGGGATCAACGACCACCGAGCTGCGCTTACCAAAAACCAATTCTTCAATTTCAATAAATCCAAATAACATGCCTTGCTCGACACTGTTAGCATAGATTTCATAAACCTGACCTTGGCTCATAAAAGAAACTCTATATAATGTTTTTTTTGCCATAATTTCTCAAACTATCCATTTCAAAAACTAAATACGAAAGTATTAGGTAGTAAGTTTAACCAAAATTTAAAACAGATACTCAACTTATACATATATTTTTTCAAATATATTTTACTAAAGCCACCAATGCATCCTCAATACAATATAAATCTCTAGCATCATTCACGATTCATGCGATTAAGAATTAAACCCTCTATCACACTGGAGTCAGTTAAAGTCGACACATCACCCAAATCCGCATAATCATCTGCCGCCACTTTGCGCAAAATACGTCGCATAATCTTACCGGAACGGGTTTTTGGCAACTCCGGAGCCCACTGCAAAAGATCCGGACTTGCAATTGGACCGATCTCTTTCCTTACCCATTGACGGAGTTCCTCACGAAGCTCCTCGGAAGATTCAACGCCTTGCATTAAAGTAACGTAAGCATAAATACCTTGTCCTTTAATAGTGTGTGGATAACCGACCACGGCCGCTTCTGCGACTTGCGCATGCGCTACCAAGGCGCTCTCCACTTCCGCAGAACCCATCCTATGCCCCGACACATTTAACACATCATCCACTCTGCCCGTAATCCAGTAATCTCCATCTACGTCACGTCGAGCACCATCACCCGTCATATAACAATTCTCATAAGTAGAGAAGTAAGTTTCAACAAAACGCTCATGATCACCATAAACAGTTCGCATTTGTCCTGGCCAGCTGTCCAAAATGACTAAATTGCCTTCTGCCGCACCATTAAGAATTTCGCCTTCAGTATCCACAATGGCTGGCTGGATACCAAATAAAGGCTTTGTAGCTGAGCCCGGTTTGAGTTCGGTTACCCCGGGTAATGGGCTGATTAGAGCTCCGCCAGTCTCAGTCTGCCACCAAGTATCCACTATCGGGCATCGACCTTCACCAACGACATGATAATACCACTCCCATGCCTCAGGATTAATCGGTTCACCGACGCTCCCAAGTATCCTTAATGATTGCCTCGAGGTTTGCTTGACAGGCTCATCACCCTCACGCATAAGCGCTCGAATAGCGGTCGGTGCCGTATAACAAATATTGACTGCATGCTTATCACACACCTCCCAGAATCGAGCAGCACTAGGGTAGTTGGGCACGCCTTCAAACATCAAGGTGATCGCCCCATTAGCCAGTGGCCCATAAACAATATAAGTATGTCCTGTGACCCACCCTACATCGGCGGTACACCAAAAAATATCACCTGGATGATAATCAAATACGTACTCGTGAGTGAGAGTAGCATACACCATGTAACCTCCCGTCGTGTGTAGCACTCCTTTTGGTTT
>JAPKEL010000052.1 GCA_028822065.1 Woeseiaceae bacterium
TCACCATCACGATTAGCCGAACTAAACATAAAGAAAACTCGCTCGCCCACCTCAAATTTAATACCTTTGTAAGTGTATTTTTGTGCTATTTGGCGTGGTGACATCCCAATCGGTGAAATCCATCGTGCAAATTCCTCAAATGCTTGCAACCAACTGGCGTTATTAGCATGTATTTTTGCTAACTGCTTGGGATGTGTTAATAGTGCCCATATCGTCCCAGCAATAGCATCCCTGGGTTCATTTTGACCACCAGAAATAGCTAACTTAATATTTGCTCGAATTTGACTTTCATCAAGACCCGCAGCCGCTTGTACGCTCAGTAATGAAAAATCAGGTTTACTCCTAACTTTAGGCAGCATTTGATTAATATGCCTATCAATAGAGGCAGTACAGTCATTACAGTTATCCTCTATGACCTTATTACCAATATAATTGGCGCAACCATCAATCATTCCTTGGCTGACACGATCCATTTCAGCAAATTCCATATTGGTTAAACCGGTAATTAATTTGAGCGCTTCAGCAGATAGCGGCATAGCATAATCCTGAATAAGATCACCTGAGCCGATTGGTGATAAATCATTCAGTAATTGATCTGCATATTCGTTGAAATGCTTGAGCCATTTGGTTTTAACCGTTTTTGGTGAAACTGACGGCGAGATAATACGACGTTCTAATTGATGCTCTTTACCGTCTTTTCGCATCATATTCTCGCCCATTAAACGAGTCATTAACCCATCTGGCTGCAAGGAGCTAAAGACTTCGACAATCTTTTCATTCACAAAAATATCATTTCTTTTCGTAAACAGAGTAGCGCCTAATTGAGGTACATAACAAATGGATGAGTTAGAGCGCATCGCTTCTAAATCCGGATAGGGATCCTTTTTAAATCTCTCTAGATTTATATTGTATTCTGGAGCCGTTGACACGTGTTTATTTAAACCCCATCAAACATGTTTACCGACATCCCAATCGGTGTTTTTTAGGTATTTTTCACCTGCCTCAATAGGTAGGTCCTCAAGGGATGAGCCCATTGAATCATTCCAACGATTGAGATAGCCGAATAATGCAATTACTGCTGTAATTTCTACAATATCATCGTCTTCCCAATGCGCATGTAATTCATCAGCCAATTCATCCGTCACGCCATTAGGGATACTAGCTGCAGCAAATGCATATTTTAATGCGGCTTTTTCACCATCATGATAATGAGAACTTTCGAGAAAATTCCATGCATCGTTTAATCGCTCCTCACTGGAACCAAATCTCTGCGAACCAAGTATTGTATGCGCTTGACAGTACCGACAACCAGAAACAAAACTGGTTACATAGCCAATAATACGTTTGAATTCAGGAGTAACATTGCCGTGACACTCCATGACAGCAATGTTTAATTCAGTAAAAGCTCGAGCTACTTTAGGTCTTCTCGCCATAGTACGAACACTATTAGGAATCACACCAAGCGGTCCTTTAAAGAATTGAATAAATTCACATAATTGTTCTTCAATTTCATTCTCTTCAAGCGGTCTTACTAACGACATAATAGCTCCTTGGTTATTTAGTTAATTTAAATATCACAAAACGGACTCTCAAGCAGAGTCATTAATTCTTCGTATCTCAATTTCAATAAAAAACATTAATATAAAAGAATAGATATATGATAATTATCAATTTATATATTAATAAATTTCTCTTTATTTAATTTTTTAGCGCGTTTTTCCAACAATTTTTCTGATAACGAGAATCCTCTATCGGGTTTCGACCAAGGACAAACTTCAATGCATATTCCGCACCCTGCAGTCTCTGTAAAATACGGTACACATTTATCAAAATCGACGTACCATTTCTCTTCACCACGAACCATTTGCTTGTCATCACTAATGGCATCCACGGGACAATCTATAGTGCACCTTCGACAACCAATACATAAATCATCAACGGCAATATCAATGGGTTTATCGTGATTTAACGGCAAATCAGTTAATACAGTTGCGATTCTCATGCTTGAGCCGAATTCTCTACAAATGAGAGAGCCGTGTTTGCCCAATTCGCCTAGGCCGGCGTTAATCGCCAATGGAATATGCAATATATCTGCGCCTTCACAATAAGCTCGGGCACGCCAACCCATTGCTCTAATTTCCTCTGAGATTGTAATGGCAGCTTTTGTTATTTCCATATAAGCACGCATGGTCTCTGCCCCGGCACGATTGGTAGTAACATATTTCATTTCATTGCCGTCCATTGGGTACAAAATTACAATCGCATTTGTGTAATTAATTTCACCATGTTTATACAGCGCTTGTTTTATCATTGGGCTTATACCAACTGACCCAGCGCCAAACTTCATCGCCAATTCTTTTATCTCAGAAGTCATATCCGATAAGGACTCGACATTTCTTTTGTTTTTCGAAATAACTCCGTCTGCATTCCTTAGCATCCAACGATTAACTAAATTTAACCAAGACACTTTAAACGGATTAATTAGCCCGAAGAAAAGTTCTAGTTTCCCCCACTCCAGCTCCCTTGCGCCAGACCCATGGAAGATTTGTGTTGCTGCGATCTTTTCAGTCTCACCCAAACCATTAATAATATTTCCTGATAACGGTTGATGGCGATAAGCGAAAGGTAGTTCCGATGAAGGAAAGTCTTTTTTCACAATTTAATCCTTTAATGTGTCTTCAAGGACTAGAGGTTTACCAGTAGCTTTAGCTTTATTGTATGCGAGTCGAATAAATAGCCCTTTCCCAGTCCACATAAGAGCTCTTTTAAACAACCATAGTAATAACAGCAAGTCACGCTTGAACGCCTTAATCCTTGTGGGGTTTTCGATATAAAACTGCTCTTCAAATGACTTCATTATTCTATCTTATAACAAATTGGGAGATATCTCATAAGTCATCAGAGTTAACTCATCATGCTTCCAATTTATTTTACTTACTAAATCAGCATAATGTATCTCAGAAGCCAACGACGGAAAAACCGTATCCCAATAGAATGTCTCGTCATCATAAAGTAATAGATTTTGCGGCTTAATTATTTTTAATCCTTTTGATATGCCGCATAATGCTTGCTTGTTAGAAACACCAGCTAGATTTCTTATTTCCAGAATATCTTACAGCGAGATTATTTGCCAACAAAGCTGCAGCTAGGCTTTTTCCATCGACATACACATCGGCTAACAACCTAAAGTACTTATCTCGTTTAAGATTACTCAATTGAATGCTTGACGCATTATTAAGATAATGACGAGTGAAGTCTCTTGCCTTAATGGCTAGTTGCTTTTCTTTTTCACACTGACCCTTTATTTCAGGTGTATCGATACCTAGAATACGAATGGCTATATTCTTACCAACAATATCTGACAACTCATCTATATCAACCCGAAAAGTATCACCATCATAGACGCTGATGACCTTAGTAACACTAACATTCTCTTGAGAATGGGCAGTGAATGTGAAGAATAGAAATAGAAATAGGACTTTCTTAACTAGCATTAATCCATAATAAACAGATTGGATGGTTTTACAAATGGTGATGATGGTATGCTTTTGTGATGACCTAGTAAGAAAGAGAGATCAAATTTCATGAATGACCAAAAAATGCCTAGCAAAAGCTACCGTAGATTCGCATTGGTACTCCTAACTATTGTATACGGGTTTAATTTTATTGATCGTCAAATAGTAGGAATTTTGGCACCTTTTATTCAAAAGGATTTGGATCTTACCAATACAGAATTAGGTTTACTGATGGGCCTAGCATTTGCCATCTTTTATACCTTAATTGCCATCCCTATTGCCTGGCTGGCTGATCGTTACAATAGAGTCAATATACTTTCAATTGCATTAGCTACTTGGAGTGGTTTTACTGCCTTAACTGGCCTTGCTGGTAATTTTATACAGATAGGTATTGCTCGCATGGGTGTTGGTATTGGTGAAGCTGGTGGCAGCCCCCCGTCTCACTCAATTATTTCTGATATGTACCCCAAGGAAGAGAGGGCAAGTGCATTAGGCGTTTATTCAATGGGTATTCCATTGGGAATTATGGCTGCTTATTTCGCTACAGCCACACTAATGGGAGCTTCAAGTGAAGATGTGGATTGGAGGCGAATTTTTATTTTTCTTGGCCTTACAGGGATAGGACTGGCTCTCTTAGTCAAATTAGTTCTCCATGAACCTATTCGAGGTGCGATGGAATTTGGTAATCAAGTAAAAATTCAAACTCCTGTATTTAAAGAATCAATAAAGACATTGCTTAAAATTCCAGCTTGGTGGGCCATGTGCTTTGGTATCGCTTTTGGATCTTTTGTATCTTATGCGTCCTTTGCTTTTCAGACAAAATTTTTGATTACGCTCGACCCTACTTTTAATTTTCGAACCTTAGTCATAATTTTAGGCGCTATAAATGGCATAGCTTATGCTGGTGGCACCTTCTTTGGTGCCAGACTTGCCGATAAATGGGGCCAAAAAGATATTCGTGCATACGGCTGGTTGCCGGCTATTACAATCACTCTATGTCTGCCAATAGGTATTATGAGTTTTTGGGCGACATCAGTTGCAATGAATCTTTTTCTAACTACCTTATTTCTAATTTTTATCGGGGCCTATTTAGGTCCGAGTTTTGCCATTGCACAAACTTTAGCACCTATAAACATGCGTGCCATGTCAACGGCATTATTTTTCTTTATCCTTAATATGATTGCTTTGGGTGGTGGACCCACTTTTGCTGGCTGGCTCATTGACGTATTTAAAGAAAATAACAATGATCTAGAATCAATGCGTTATGCCATGACAGTCACTTTTTGTATTTTCATACCATCAATTATTAGTTTTCTAGTTGTTGCTAAGGTCCTACCAAAAGATTGGGCTGCTGCAGAAAAGCATAATCTTGAGTTAACTCAAACTCAGGGATAAGAATTAATTACCTCTGGAAATACTTTTGCAAAAACATTCATTTCTTCAGTTGTTCCTATAGTTATACGGGCCCAATCCTTTCTTGGAGAAAAAGATCTTGCTGTGTCCACACCTTTCATTTTCATCCTCTTTTTAAATTCTGCATGCGGCATTTTTGGGTCAAGAAAAACAAAATTACCAACACCATACGCATAATCAAGCCCAAGCTGTTCACACAAATTAAAAACAAGATTTCGTCCTTCTTTGGCTTTGTTACGACAAAATTCATGAAATTCAAACTGCTTCAAACTGATGGATGCAGCAACTACGCCTAATGGCCCCATAAATTTACACATTTTATGGCTGACAATATTCTTCGATATATTTGGTGGAGCAATACTATAACCCATTCGCATTCCAGCCAGTCCATGGATTTTTGAAAACGTCCTAGTTACGATGACATTATGACCTTTTTTAACGAAATCAATCATTGTGTCACGTTCAAAATTTTCAGAAAATTCCAAATAAGCCTCATCTATTAGGATTATTGTATTTTTTGGCATCGATGCGGAGAAATCTCTAAGTTTATCGGCATCGACCATGGTTCCTGTTGGGTTATTTGGATTGCAAATATAAACTAAACCAATTTCATTATTTATCCGACTATATAGTGCGTTTAAATCAAATTTTAACTCATCATCAACAGGAACAAATACGACCTTTCTACCTATACCATTGGTAAATGCTGGAATAGCGCTATAACTTTGGTCAGCAGTAAGCACACGCTTCTCTGAACTAGTATATGCAAGTATTGAAGCACATAAGACTTCAGAGGATCCAGCACCCAAAACAATATGGTCCGTTGTCACACCTTCATGTTCTGCAATCTGCTTAACTAATTCCTTTTGTTTGGCATAAAAATAACGATTAACCATTTCGATCTTACCGCCCAAAGCTTCCCTAACTAATGGAGCTGGGCCATAAGGATTCTCATTGCCAGAAAGATCAGCTAATTGGTTTTGTGGAATATCCCCCGCAAATGCTGAGCGAATCTTTGGGGCTGTAACTGCTAGGCCAGCAACACCCATACCACTCAGCTTCATTAATTCACGTCTATTGATATTCATTTATGCCTCCAGTTTTGTAATTGGAAATCACCAACTTGTTTTTTTTTAATTTGTATGTAGTTTATCACATAGGACATTACCAACTTATCAGGCAGATATATGAGATTCAAAATAGCAAAAAAAATGAATTATGCAAAATTAGGAGCTTTAGTTTATATAATGTGGGGAGTCTTGCATATTCAAGTATCACAACTGGTATTCCAACTGGGTGACTCCCTTAATGCAGGAATGATTCAAGGTCGTATTTACCAAGATGCATTTAACTTAATGTTTTTTGCTTTATTTGCCATAATTATCGCAGTCACGATGAACTGGCGGAACAGTCGTCTCGGCTACTGGCTCAATCTCGTGGTGATTAGCGCAGCAGATATCGGCTTCATAGTATACGTATTATTACCTGGTTATATTCCTCTTGTTCCTGGTGCACTTGGGCCGATCCTCTGGTTGGTTGCTGTGGCTCTTTCAACATTAGGCATTATTGGTGCAAAACCGAAAAATATTTAACTACAATTTTTCTTCTTCTAGCTGCCATGAAAATCCATCTGGCACTGTGCAATTAAAAGGCTTTACCTCTTCTCCCGGCACCCAAGCCATATAACCGCTTAAAAGAACTGGTTCTAAGAATATTTCTGAATCAACTGCGATTATCTCCCAATCAAGCCGAGTATCACCTTCGCTTAAACGGTAACGCTCAGCCAATTTTAGATTGCCACTTTGTGGTGTACCCAGATCATCGAAATACGGATAATTGATGCGACTTGTCTGAACAATTAATTCATCTCCATCCCACCTACCTTTCGAGTAACCCAAAAGGGATGATTCACTGTTTTCTTCATCTGGATTACTGCTCATATGAATTATTCGCACAGCATCATTTAATTCAAAGTGCATGACAATATTGCCTTCTTCTTCATAAAATCTCATGGGATATGGGTTGTCCATGAGATTGGGCATGCCTGCTGGCACGCATTGTAATGCTGGGTCATCTACCAACGGATTATATCGTGTTATTGCTTCTTTAGCAGAGTCAGTTAATGGCCAAGGGGCCACGCCTAAACCTTGATCAGTACCAGGAACTTTTCGGGGTGACCACACTCTAAAGAATCCATCAGCTGCAGCCTTTTCTTCTTCTATTTCTATTTGGGTGCGTTGTTTTGATCCATCAACCACAGGCAATGACTCAATGAGGCCTGCTCTTGCGGCTGACCCAGGAAATAGTGCATAAGTATCACCATTTTCAAGTGTAATCGTTGATGCAACCATCGTTTTTAAACCACGTCTTGATATTGGACCGGTTGCAGTCACAACCGCTCCTTCTTTGACTACATCTTTATCTAAACCGATTCTACGAAGCAAGTTAACTGCACTGGCCTCTAGTTGCCATGTTTCAGATTCACCGGCATCATTAGTAGCTTCAATTTTCAGTTGTACATGGGGATTTATCCAGCGAATGGAGGTGATCGTCCCTTTTACCTTAGTAACATTTGTATAATCATATAATGCAGATATTGAATGATGAGCATTAACTGCAACAACATTCAAAGACAGAAAAACACAGACAACAACTCTTATCATTTGATATTTCCAGTGCATTGAAGTTTCCTTACTTTGTTGATCGAGATCAATCAGCTGCAAAACAATAGAACAGACCAATGCTTGCGTTTCGTTCAATATTGTTTTGACTGCATCCCAGTGAATAATGAGCAGAATTCCAAATTGTTCCGCCTTCTCCATGTTGACTATCAAAGTGACCAACGCGAGCCCTGCCTTTGCCACCTGTCCAATCATTACAAGTTGCCGGTTTTCCTGTTTTATGCTCAGGAATGCCTCCAACACCTTCTTGTTCAACTGCTAACCTTCCATCAGCTCCGCTTCCTGTCAACATATCGTGAATTGTGTCAGGGTCTTCAGCAATTCCGGGGTGTTTTGTGCCAAATTCTGTGAAAGAATTTTCTCTAGTTATATCTTCATTGCCTTCATGTAGATCTTGAAGGTCAGTAGCAATAAGTTGTCCATGAAAATTATACCAAGGCCCATCGCCTATTCGATCACGTGCATCCTCTTTGGTAGTACTCATATAGGCACGCCATTCTGTCTTTTTAGCTCCTACGGCTTCTGCCAATGACTGACAATGGATATCTGCCCCCTCGATTCCACCTAAATTTGCGCCAACGCCTTCTTCCCCTTTCTTAGAGGCACCACTTATATTGACGCTCGTTACAAAAAAGCTCATTTCCTCATTAGGTTTTTCTGCGAATGCAATTTGAATGCTACAGACTGATAAAAGTGCTACAAAAAATCCGACCAATGAATTTTTTGCAGTTTTGAGCGACATCTTAGGCTTCATAATATTTCTCACATAGTAGATTTCAATAATTTAATAATATACATGAAATAAACGAGTTAGGAACTTTTAAGTCATAATATTAATGAAATTTAAACTCTTATTTAAAATAATAAGATATCTAAATCATAAGTTTATCTTTATATATTATTGTAATTTATCAATTTAATATAATTCTAGTTGGAGCACTGATATTTTCCTATCAAAACTAAATAAATTAAGTAACAGGAAGGTTGAAGTGTTTAAATACCTCTCGATTTATTAATCTAGCTGCGTCGTTCTTTGCGGCATTATTTGAATATTTACCCATTGCACCTTGCTTTCCTACTAAAAACAATTTTTCTCCATGAACTGACTTATTGTTAGGTGTATTATCACTATAATTTTTCAGAACAGGCTTCAATATACTCTCGAATGTTTTCGCCTGATTCATTTC
>JAPKEL010000101.1 GCA_028822065.1 Woeseiaceae bacterium
TTGCAAAGTATGGAAGATCTTGGCGAGGCATTAAACCAAAACTTGCCGGTGAAAAAGGGGCAATTGCAACTTTAATATATTCTGACCCAGCCGATGATGGTTATGGCAAGGGCGACGTTTATCCAAAAGGGCCTTATAAAAATGCCAGTGCTGTTCAACGTGGTTCTGTGATGGATATGCCAACCTATCCCGGAGATGTTTTGACGCCAGGAATTGGCGCCACAAAAACAGCAAAAAGACTCAGTTTTGAAGAAGCATCAACCATTACAAAAATTCCTGTATTACCAATTTCCTACAGAGATGCATTGCCTTTATTAAGCGCCATGGAGGGCCCGGTTGTTCCGTCTGAATGGCATGGAGGTCTGCCTATAACTTATCATCTAGGCCCGGGGCCTGCCAAGGTAAAATTAAATCTTAAGTTCAACTGGAAAACAACTATTGCCTATAATGTGATAGCGAAATTGGAGGGCTCTGAATATCCAGATGAATGGATAATTAGAGGCAATCATCATGATGGATGGAATCATGGTGCTGCTGACCCAATATCTGGAATGGTTGCATTGCTGGCTGAAGCAAAATCAGTAGCAAAATTGGCAAAGTCAGGTCAAACACCATCAAGAACAATTATCTATGCAGCCTGGGATGCAGAAGAAGTTGGTCTTATAGGCTCAACAGAATGGGCAGAAGATCACGCTATTGAGTTGCAAGAACATGCTGTTGCGTATCTAAATACCGATGGGAATTCTCGAGGCTTTGTTAATATTGGTGGCAGTCATGTACTTGAACGCTTTTTCAATCAAATAATAGAAGAAGTTCGTGACCCTCGAATGGATATTTCTCTTAAGGAAAGAAAACGGGCGGATTTAAAATTAAATAGCAATTCAGAACAAAAACAAAGGGATGCTGAAAAGCGCTCTGATATTCGTATTAACCCACTTGGCTCCGGCTCAGATTACACGCCATTTTTACAGCATCTTGGTATTGCTTCAGCAAATATCGCTTTTGGAGGAGAGGGTGGCGGTGGAAGTTATCACACACTTTATGATACATATGAGCACTATACGACATGGCGTGATCCAGGTCTGGTCTACGGTGTTTCATTGGCACAAGTTGCGGGTCGTGCCACATTACGTTTAGCGAATTCTCAACGCTTACCCTTCGAATTTAGTGGTTTTGTAGATAACATTGATCTTTATATCAGTGAGTTAGAAGATCTTGCCGATACCATGCGTAAAGATACCAGTAAGCAAAATAATAGAATCGCCGATGGTACATATGCGGCTGCACTTGACCCTACAAAAACTATCGTACCTCCAAAAATTAAAGACAATGTTCCTTATTTTAGTTTTTCTCCTCTAAAAAATGCGTTAGCGAAATTAAAGGATTCTGTTGCTGATTTTGAAAGTTATGCAGGAATGCATAAGCAAACTACTCAAGAGATAAATAATTTATTGTATACCGTTGAGAGATTAATGATTCGTGAAGAAGGATTACCAGGTCGAGACTGGTACAAACATTATATTTATGCGCCTGGCTACTATACTGGATATGGAGTGAAAACAATTCCAGCTGTCAGGGAAGCGATTGAGCAACGAAAATATGATCAAGTTGAAAAACAAATTCATTCATCTGCAGAAGTCATTGAAAATATAGCATTGAGAGTTAATAAAATTGTGACGTTATTAAAGTAAAAAACAAGTACCTTAAATATTTTTTTACGTCTTAATTTCTTTTTGAAGCGATTGATACCGGTTGTTCTAAAGCCTCTTAAATAGAGGGCTG
>JAPKEL010000005.1 GCA_028822065.1 Woeseiaceae bacterium
ACCATTACGATTATGGGACCACATGCAGTTGTAATTACTTACTTCTGCTACGAATTATAGAGATAAAAAGCTCTATATAGTCAATGATTACATGTATTAATCGATTTGGGAAGCCAATTTATCACATAATTGACATGTTATCCCCTTTAATTGTCCTTTATGAGAGCTATTGTTTGATCGACAAAATCAGTAAACAAACCATCCACTTTTAATTCACCCACAAACCATTGAACCATTTCCTCATAATTTTGAAATGACAAAGGAAGACTATCGACCCTGAATGTAAATGGATGAACCAGTAAATCATGATTTTTTGCAAAACGCATCAAGCCTGATGATGTGATCGAATTATTGAGGACACTTGTCGTATACAGCAAATCCATGGCAGGACCAATACCCACAGCATATTGAGCAATATCTCTACACCCTTTTTCAGTCACCATTTGCTCAAAATCATTCGGTGACTCATCCCATGAGTTTTTACCTATTAACTGTATTAAAGGCAATTCAGATTTAAGCTCGTATTTGATTCGTTTTAACTCTTGTGAGTCAAAGCATTGCAAGTAAATATTATCTAAGTCAGTTTTGTAATTGTTTTGATGCAACACATTTATAGTACGTAAGGTGACATCAGCGCCTTCTTTGTTATGCCATGCAGGTTTTTTAATTTCAGTATAAATACCTACATTTCCTCCTGTGGAATGATTCAAGCCTTGAATGATATCAATCTCTTCTTGCAGGGTGGGAATTTGAAAATGACCTCGCGTATAAGGAAATCGTTGAGTAAAAATAGGACCACTGCCGTCAGGATAACCACGTTCATGAACACACAATTGTTTGAGCTCTTTAAGCTCAAAATCCCTGGCATACCAGCGTCCATCTCCTCTACGGCGATCAGGAAATACATTGGCAACATCTGTAACTTGATCTAAATGGATATCATGGAGAACTATCGGTATGTCATCTTTAGACAACACAATATCTTGCTCAATAAAATCTGCGCCCATGCCATAAGCAAGCGCAGCAGCACTGAGTGTGTGTTCTGGTAAATAGCCACTAGCCCCTCGATGCGCTATTACAATTGTCACGTAATTGACCTCTTTCAAAAAAAGTAATGTGTTAAAAATAATAGTAAATTATACTAATAAAATTATACGATTATTATAGGCTTTAAGCATGACTAATAAAATGAAATTTGACCATTGGACTTTAAATCTCGACAACAGTAATTTAGCGTGGCTCTGTTTTGACAAGCATGAAAGCTCGGCCAACGTTCTATCTTCACCCGTACTAAAAGAATTTGCAGCCATCATTGAACACCTAGAGCTTAATCTCCCCAGTGGATTAATCATTTATTCTGGAAAGCAGAATGGTTTTATCATGGGCGCTGATATCAAGGAATTTACCAAAATCAATGAAGAAAAAAAAGCATACGCATTAATTCGTCAAGGTCAAAAAGTCTTAGATGCACTAGAAGACCTTGCCTGCCCCACTCTATCTGTAATTAATGGTTACACACTTGGTGGTGGACTTGAATTAGCCATGGCCTGTAATTATCGAATCGCAATTAAATCAGATAGGCCAATAATAGGTCTTCCAGAAGTTCAGCTTGGCTTACACCCTGGGTTTGGCGGAACAGTCAGAGCCGTCAAAATAGCCGGTGTTAGAGCTGCCATGAAATTAATGCTTACTGGAAAACCAATTCGAGTTAACGTTGCTCATAAAAATGGTTTGATTGATCGTTTATGCACTGATGAAGAATGGCAAAATCAAGCGAGATCCATGATCAAAGCCAAGCCAAAACAAGCAACCGCGCCCGTGGTAGAAAAAATATTGAACCTCTTTTTCTTAAGAGGCTTTATTGTCAAAACATTAATTAAACAAGTTTCTTCTAAAGCCAACAAAAATCACTATCCAGCACCCTATGCAATGATAGATCTATGGAAACAACATGGCGCTTCATCTGTTACGGGTTATCGTGCTGAAGCACGTTCAATGGCAAAATTGATATGCGGTAGCACAAGCCGCAACCTCATTCGAGTTTTCTTTTTGCAAAACAAATTAAAATCTCAATTCACAGCAAGTGAAATCAATATTAACAACATTCATGTAATTGGCGCGGGAATAATGGGTGGTGATATAGCCAGTTGGTGTGCATTAAAAGGGTTCAATGTAACTCTCCAAGATCGATCATCTGAAGATATTGCCCCAGCTTTAAAAAGAGCGGAAAAATTATTTACAAAAAAAATCAGGAATAAATCCGATTTAGATAAAACACGAATGCGCCTTTCTGAGGATCTCGATGGTTCAGGCATCCCAAAAGCAGATTTAATTATCGAGGCGATCTATGAAAATTTAGAAGCAAAAAAAGAGCTCTACAAAAAACTTGAGCTCAATATGAAACCAACCGCCATATTAGCTACTAACACTTCAAGTATCTTATTAGAAGATTTAAGAGCTGATCTAATGCAACCTAAAAAATTCATCGGTTTGCATTTTTTCAATCCCGTCTCACAGTTACCTCTTGTTGAAATCATTAGTTGCAGTGATACGGATACGGATGCCCTGCAAAGAGGGTTTAACTTTGTTAAGAAAATCAGTAAGTCGCCATTACTCTGTAAAAGCTCAGAGGGCTTTATTGTCAATCGAATTTTATCTCCATACATGGCGGAAGCAATGCACCTCAGTGAGGATGGAATGGCATCAATAGATATTGATAAAATTGCAGTAAACTTTGGTATGCCAATGGGACCTGTTGAGCTAGCTGATACTGTCGGTATAGACGTTGCTTTAAACGTTTCGAAAGTACTAGGAAAAGCATTCAATAGGCCTATCCCGAAAAGATTAATCGACATGGTTAAAAATAATGAACTAGGCAAAAAATCTGGAGCGGGATTTTATACATGGACAGTTGATGGTGCAACCAAACCTAAAGCCACACCTTCTGAAACTGCAAAAATTCCTCACAATGCTGAGGATAGACTCATATTACCAATGCTTAACGAGGCTATTGCGTGCCTTGAAGAAGGTATCGTTAATGATTCAGATATGCTGGATATTGGTGTCATCTTTGGGACTGGTTTTGCCCCTTTTCGTGGTGGTCCTATTCAATATGCAAAAGAACGTGGCCTAGAAGAAATCTTATCCGCCTTCAAAGAACTTGAAGCAGAACATGGCTCTAGATTCAAAGCTCATCCAGGCTGGCAAAATCTAAACTAAATATTTGTTATGACTGGTTGTTGGTAGTTTGAAAAAAATTAGCTGGCAAATAATCAAAAATATTTTGATTTTTATTGCAAGATTCTATGCCCATAGACCAATCTATCAATAACGACTCATAAGCCATTTGCAAGTTATAGGAGCCTTGCGATTGATTGCGTAACTTATAAATAGCATCCAGAAAAAAGAATAAATTTAATTTATTCAATTTATTTAACAACGGCAACTCCAGCTCATTGCCTCTCGTAGTATCTTGGTCAAATACTTGGTATATAATCGAGGTCACGAAATGACAGAGCCAATCTAATACAAAATGAGGCTCTTCCTTGCTCCAAGAAGCAGCGACTTGTATTGGCGATGCGCTTGCTATCAATAATTCAATCAATTGTTGCTTAAAAATGAGTATTTTTTTAATTTCATCTTTCTTTTCTAAAGCCAGTAGAGGATGACTTACTATATATTCAGGGACCTTATTCCAATGTATCGAGTCATCCGCATCTTTTAACCAATGAACAGCATTTGATATTGATGGTTTAGCTATATTGAATTGCTGACATCGACTGCGAATGGTTGCTGGAATATTTTTCATACGATCTGCAACTAAAATAATAAGAGTATTTCCGCTTGGCTCTTCAAGGGTTTTAAGTAAACTATTTGCTGCATTGAGGGTCATGGCATTGGCTGGTTCAATCAAAGCCACTTTTCCATTACCCAAGTAACTTGTCTTGGATAATTCATTAATTAGCGCTCTGATTTGATCAACACTAATTGAGATCTTACCATCTTCAAGAGTAATCCATTGTACATCCGCATGCATCGGTACCTGATGAGGGTAAACTGGCGTTGCGATATCTGAAGAGATATTTAGAAATTTTGCAATCATCCATGCAACAAGAGATCTTTTGCCAATACCGTTAGATCCTAATAACAATACAGCGTGTGGAACTTGATCTTGCTCGATCTGTTTTGACCATAATTTTTGCTGATCTTTATGCCAAGATATATCAATACTTTCCGACTGTTGTGAAGTTTTATTATTCACGTCAATAAGACATCCAAATGAAAGGCTATTTCAGTTTGAACTGATTTTAATGCTTGCGAGGCGTCGATAACAACAAACCGCTCTTTATGCTCAGAAGCAAGAGTTAAATAACCGTTTCTAACTCGTTCATAGAAAGAAATATCTTCTGACTCCATACGATCCATGGTCCCTCTTTGTTTAGCTCTTTGCATGCCTATTTCTGCCGGGGCATCCAGCAGAATTGTCAGATCAGGTTGCATCTTTTCATGTACCCAAGAGGCTATTGTGTTGATGTCTTGAATATTAAAGCCTCGTCCATAACCTTGATAAGCAACGGTGGCATCAGAAAAACGATCACAAATTACGTAATGACCTTGATTTATTGCGGGTTTTATTAAATTCTCCACGTGAAAAGATCTGGCGGCAAAAAATAACAGTAATTCTGCTATCTCTGGAACAGTCTCACCTTTGGTAGTTAAAAGTAGCTGCCGTATTTCTTCAGCAATTTTCGTTCCACCGGGTTCACGTGTCTCTAACGTGGTTATATCTCTGCTTTTAAGATATTTCGATATAAATTCAATATTAGTTGATTTCCCAACACCTTCGCTACCTTCAATTGTTATAAATTTTCCTGCCATATTTCTACTCTAATTTTATTTAATTAGCCTCATTATTAGTTTTATCCAAATATGCCTTAACAGCATGATCATGATCATCTTTATTTGTTGAAAACTTATGCCTTCCATCTTTATCGCCCGTAGCTACAAAATAAATATTTTTTTCATCAGCAGGGTTAAATGCTGCATGAATAGAATCTCTGCCAGCTAGTGCAATGGGTGATGGTGGAAGTCCATTTCTAGTATAAGTATTGTATGGTGCATCAGTACGCAGATCACTTTTTGTTAGATTTCCATTAAACTTTTTCCCTAACCCATAAATTACAGTTGGGTCAGTTTGAAGACGCATCTTCAATTTTAACCTCTGAATAAAGACGCTCGCTATTCTTGGTCTTTCATCAGGAACTGCAGTTTCTTTTTCTATAATTGAAGCTAAAATAAGTCCTTCATATGGAGTTTTGATAGGTAAATTATTAGCACGATTGGCCCACTCCTCTTCAAGGACTTCAATAAGTGCATTATGAGCATTATTAAGCACTGATTTAATCAAAGTAGCTTTTGGGAATAAATATGTCTCAGGTAAAAATAAGCCTTCTATATTTTCTTCTGCCTCTAAAAACGTTGCATCATTAACAAAGATATCCCACTCAGATTCAATATTCTTATCATTATTTGAGATTAAATCAGAGGCACTAAGATTTTCAATCAATTCATTTGCGGTCCATCCTTCAATTATAGTGAAAGAATGTAAATGAATTTTCCCAGATACAAATTTATTAATTATAGAATATAAATTAGTTGTCCCTTCAAGCATATATTCGCCCGCTTGTATCTTTGTTCCCTTTGCGCTTAATCTAGCGTAGATTTTTAGTACAATGCCCTCATCAATAACGCCTTGCTTTTCTAATCTTGATGAAATTTGACTAAAATTTTCGCCATATTTGATTTCAAATAATATCGGCTTATCATTCAGATTAATCGTCGAAAATAAAGCTTTATAGAAAAACCATGCAAGCACCACAAAAATTGCAATTAAAGCAACAATTGACAGTTTAATTTTATAAAGCTGATTAATTAATATTTTATATTCTCTGTTGATTTAAATTATTACACAAAGTTTCGAGTCTGAAAAAATCTCAATCATATTTGAATATACAATAAAAAAACGCCTCTGAAGAGGCGTTTTTAATTAATACTTACAGAATAAATGATTCTTTATTCCGATCCCGCTTTTTATGCAGATTTATGAGACGTCACAAAGTCTATAGCTTGTTGCACGGTTGTAATTTTCTCCGCATCTTCATCAGGAATTTCAGTATCAAATTCCTCTTCAAGTGCCATTACTAATTCTACTGTATCCAATGAGTCAGCACCCAGATCATCAACAAAAGAAGCTTCATTGGTTACTTCTTCCCCTTTAACGCCCAGTTGCTCCGCAACAATACTTTTAACTTGTTCTTCTATACTACTCATTTTTATCTCCTTGAGGACTAGCTGAGAAACTCGATAATTATCTTAACTATCAACTTTTTTAGTGTACACAACCTCTAATATAAAAAATTAATTTAGGTTATCTAAACGATAATTTAATTTACTGCAGCCGTATTGTAGGGGAAAGTTTGCTTTCAATCTACTCAGGATTCAATTCATTAACATTCCGCCATTAATATTAATGGTTTCGCCAGAAATATATGCAGCCGAATCTGAAGCTAAAAAAACTACGGAAGCGGCTATCTCATCTGTTTCTCCAAACCTACCAAGCGGAACTTGCGCCAACATTTTCTCCGTTTGATTGGATGTTAGGTTCTTTGTCATATCTGTTTTAATAAATCCAGGCGCAACAACATTGACTGTAATATTGCGTGAACCAACTTCACGAGCAAGGGATTTTGAAAGCCCAATCACTCCAGCTTTAGCTGCCGCATAATTAGTTTGACCAGCATTACCCATGAGACCGACCACTGATGAAATATTAATTATTCGACCGTGTCGCTGCTTTATCATTGTTTTTAGAGATAGCTTGCAAAGCCTAAAAATACCATTTAAATTTGCATTTATTACTGTGTCCCAGTCATCATCTTTCATCCGCATCAACAAATTGTCTTTTGTAATACCCGCATTATTGACTAAAATATGGATTGTTCCTTCTTTGCTAAGAATATCACTGATGGTCGAAGTCATTGAATCATTGTCTGTGACGTCTAAAATCACCCCTCTTCCTTTTCCACCTAGCATCGTTGTAATTTGTTTCGCCCCATGTTCGGTAGTTGCTGATCCAACAACAAAAGCACCTGCTTGTGCCAAAGATTTTGCAATAGCGGCACCGATTCCGCGAGTTGCCCCAGTCACAAAAGCTACCTTATTGTTTAGTAATGTTGGTGAGAATATATTACTCATTTTCTTCCTCAGTTGTTGTTCGATTTTGTGAAACTAACTCATTGAATCTTTCGATTGAAGCAACAGAGTCAAGCTTAATAGTTTGGATAGATTTATCAATTCTCCTGCAGAGACCACTAAGAATTCCTCCTGGACCAAATTCTACAGAAATCTCAATATCCTTACTAATAAAATAACGAATTGTATCTGTCCAGCGAACAGGACTAAATATCTGTCTTGTCAAGCCGTCTTCAATACTATGTCGATCAGAATACAAATCAACATCAACATTATTGATAACAGGAATGTTGAATTGATTAAAATTAATATTCTTAAGTTTTTGCTTAAGTTGAATGCCTGCTGGCTTCATTAATTCGCAATGCGACGGAATACTTACATTTAGCAAAATTGCTCTTCTGGCACCTTTCTTTTTAGCTATATCGATGGTTTTCTCTACAGCAGTTTTAGTTCCAGCGATGACAACTTGTCCTGGCGCATTAAAATTTACTGCTTCGACAACGCCTTCACTTCTGACCTCTTCGCACGCTTCTAGTATATCTTCGTCCTTGAGCCCGATGATTGCCGCCATAGCGCCTGAACCATCGGGCAATGCATTTTGCATATAACGAGCACGACAATTAACTAAATCTACTGCATCATTGTAATCTAGAGCTCCAGAACAAACCAAAGCAGTGTATTCACCCAAACTGTGCCCCGCCATAACAGAGGGCATAATAGATGACTCGGACGCATAAAACCGCCATGAAGCAACTCCAGCAACAAGCATGGCAGGTTGAGTATACAACGTATTATTTAGTTTATTCTCGGGCCCTTCTTGCATTAACTTCCACAAATCAAAACCCAGGATAGTAGCTGCTTCTGAGATCGTCTCTCTGACGACTTCAGATTCCGCATATAGCTCGGCCATCATACCGACTGACTGTGACCCTTGCCCTGGAAAGAGAGCTGCATACATATTATTCTTCCATTAACTTATGTGCTTATAATAATGATGTATTATACCGCTGCAATTACCAATTAACATTAATTGTTCATGCATCTTATTCCTAGTTTTTATTTTTATATTCGGTGTATAGTTATATTGAATATTTGATTGAACAATCTTAAGGTGATTATGTGAAAAAACAAAAAAAAGAAACAGGTTTTACACTGATTGAAATTATGGTTGTTGTGATTATCTTAGGCATACTTACTGCCATTGTTGCTCCAAATATAATCGGCCGAGTTGGTGACGCACAAATCTCCGCAGCTAAACAAGATATTCGAAATATTGAAAGTGCATTCAGGCTGTATCGCCTTGACAACTTTAATTACCCATCTAACGAACAAGGTATAAAAGCGCTTACAACCAAACCGGTTGGTCAAAATACTAGGAATTGGAAAGGCCCTTACTTAAATCGAATGCCATTAGATCCTTGGGGTAATCAGTATCTTTACATGCACCCTGGCTTAAATGGTGAAATCGATATATATACTTATGGACGTGATGGACGACCAGGAGGAAGTGGAGATGATGCTGATATCGTCAATTGGGATAGCCAACAATAACTCTCCATACAAAACTCCAGCATCATTAGATGGTTTAAGAGACCCTAAAGTTGGAGGTTTTACACTTATAGAGTTATTAACTGTTATTGCAATAGTGGGAATAATTAGCGCAATATCAATATTCGCCATTAATACAACAAATAAGAATGATGACTTAATTGTTGATGCTACTAGATTAACCTCACTGATAGAGTTATCTAGAGAAGAAGCCATTATGCAAAGTCGAGATTTTGGGGTTGAATTTATTGAAAATGGTTATCAATTTCTTGAGTATATTCCAATCCTCGAGACATGGACGGATTTAAAAAACGATCATCTTTTCAAGCAGAGAAAATTTCCTAGAGGTCATCACTATGAGCTAGTAATTGAAAATAAAGAAATTGAAATAAAGAATCATAATATTAATTCAGATAAAGAATCATCAAAAAAACTCCTACCAAGCAAAGTACCACATATCTTAATTCTATCCAGCGGTGAAATCAGTCCTTTCAATCTTCTTATTTTCACAGATAATGACCATAAAATAAAAGTCTCTGCATCTTTAGGTGGAATAATAAATATTAATCACGAATAACAACAAAAACATACCCTATGAAGTATCCTAGTAATTTATTAATTCCCCCAATTAACCACAACAAATCAGGCTTTACTCTTATTGAAGTTATGGTTGCTTTGGCGATAGTTGCGATCTCTCTTGGATCGGCAATTGCGATAACAAGTCAAGATATTATGAGAGCTGATTCAATGCAACATAGAACGTATGCGAATTGGATCGCACAGAATAAACTGGCCGAATACCGAATTAATAATACTGAGTCAAAAATTGGAACTCAAGACGGATCGATCGTATTTGCTGGAAATAACTGGAATTGGGAGACAAAAATTTCAAAAACAGGTGTCGTTGATTTATATCGAATGGATATAGCTGTAAGTATTGCATCTAGGCAATTACCAGACAGGACTATCACTGGATTTATTCATAATAATTCAAAATCGTCAGCCAATGAATAAAGTTAAGAAAAATGGCTTCACGCTAATAGAAGTCTTGGTTGCAATGGGAATATTCTCAATTTTATCAGTCCTGGCATATGGCACATTAAATCAGACCTTAATTACTGCGGACATTCTTTCAAATCGCATGGATAAAATCCAATCGCTTCAAAGGGCCATCAGACTGATAGAGCAAGACTTTATGCAACTTGCGAAAAGACCAGTACGAAGTGAAATTGGCAATACTCAACTTGCGGCACTAACCACTAACTCTAGAAATATTTATCCAATTGAATTTACTCGTCATGGCTGGTCGAACCCCTTATCACTTAAAAGAAGTACGCTACAACGGGCCGCGTACGCACTAAATGGTGATGCATTGACTCGCCTACATTGGAATGTCTTAGATAAAACCTATAGCAATCGAACTCAAAGTGACATCATATTGGGCAACGTCAAAAACTTTAATTTCTCATTCATGAAAAATAATAATGACTGGACTGAACAATGGCCACCAATTGAATATAATGCAATTGATGGTCTTAAGGTTTTACCGAAAGCAGTAAAAATAACACTAACTTTTAATGATGATACGAATGTATATCGTTTAATCGAAATAAAGTAATGACAAACAGACTTTCATTTAATAAAGAAAACAATAAAGGTGTGGCTTTAATTACCGCCATGATGATTGTAGCTGTAACAGGTATCATTTCAACAAATCTACTTTGGGATAATATTCTCGATACTCGGCGCACGATGACAACTCTGAATAGAGATCAAGCTATTCAAGTTGCCCTTGGGGCAGAAAGCTGGATTATGAAACTTTTAAGAGATGACGCTTTGAACTCACAATCAGATCATCTAAATGAATTTTGGGCAAAAAATTTACCTGTTCTACCTATTGATGGCGGTGAAATTTTCGGCGAAATAACTGATCTTCAGAGTAAATTTAATATCAATAATCTAGTCACAACTGATGGCAAAATTAACCAAAATCAATTAGAACAGTTTCAGCGTTTACTTAAGATTCTGAATATACAAACTAATATTGCCGCAGAAATTGTTGACTGGATTGACCCGGATCAGTACCCAACATTCCCTGGCGGAGCTGAAGATGATAATTACACAAAGATGACACCGCCCTATCGAACCGCAAATCAACCTATGATTACCATCAGCGAATTACTCTCTTTAAATTCTGTGGATGCATATATCTACAACACTCTAAAACCCTTTATAACAGCCTTGCCTGTAACTACAAAAATCAATGTGAATACGGCTGCTTCCCTAGTTTTAGAGTCACTTGATGCAGGAATAACTAAAAATGATACGCAACGGCTGACGCAAGAAAGAATGCCATCAGGGTTTAGTAATATTACCAATTCATTTAAATCTTTACTTCTTCCAGAGAACTTAACTAATATATCGAATAAATCCAATTATTTTCAACTTAAGCTTATGATTAGAATAGATACTGTAACAATGACTATGTTCAGTAATATCAAAAGAGACCAAAATGGAAATACCTCTATCTCAATGCGAAGTTTTGGAGGCGTCTAATCAATGGGTAACAAAACGATTATTAGGCTCAATGAACACTCGCCGAATCATGCTGAATGGATCACTGTTAATGAGCTAGGAAGACAAGTTACAGAGCCAGAATCAAGTACTCTTAATAATTTTCCTGATGAATATAAGACGAATGTAATAATCGTTCTGTTACCGGCCCTAGATGTAACAACAACGTTTTTAAATCTCCCAATAAAATCAACTAATAAAATTAAAAAAGCAATTCCATTTGCGCTTGAAGAAGATTTAGCCTGTGATATAAATTTACTGCACTTTTCATTTAAGAGAATTAAGAATAATGCTTATATTCCGGTCTCTGTGATTGAGAAAAAAAAATTCCATTTCTATCAACAATTGTTAATGGAATGTAATATATACCCACAATACATAACATCAGAAATCTTTGGATTGCCGATGATTCAGAGGACGGTAAGTGTCATAGTTGAGCCAAAAAAAACACTTATAAACAATGGATTAAACAAAGCCCATGTTTTAGAAAATGAAAATATAAGAGATCTTAATGACTTGATTAATGAAGTTAAAGAGGATGCAAATCATGTTCAAGTGTACTTGGATAATTCCATCCAAGATCAATACAAAGATCTGCAGGAAGAGCAAGAAAATATTAATATTAAGCTATTAGCAGGCAGCTCTCTTCAAAAAATATCTCAAATTATCGTAAATTCAAATTATGTTAACTTACTTCAAGGTGAATATGCACCCAAAGTAAAATTCACCAAATTTCTGAAGCCATGGCGATATACGGCTTACTTAATACTTGCACTAATAACAATATTAATGGCAAATAGAACATTAAGTTATATTCAATTAACAAAATACGAAAAGAATTTATCTGCCCGTTTTTTATACGAATACCGAAATATTCAACCAAATGCCAATAATATTAGCGATCCCATGCGTATTATTTCAGGCATAAAAAATGCAAACCCAGTCAAAACTGACACTTCTTTTTTCTTAACTTCTTTACACGAACTAAGTAAAGCCATGAGCAGCGGCAATGATATCTTAGTGACCTCTATAACCTACCAAGAAGATGTAACCATAATAAGATTAATCGCTCCCAATGTGACTTTGCTTGATACTATTCGAAGAGAAATCAATAAAAATGGAATTTTTCAGGCAACAATTTTATCTACAAATCAAATCGCGAATGATGTTGAGAGTCGGATAGAAATAAAAGCAGTTGCCCTGTGATTAAACAATTAGAATCACTTAAACAGCGTGAAATAATCCTTCTTGCTGGAGGTGGAGGTATCTTATTACTAATCTTAATGTATCTGTTTATATGGAAGCCCTTAGTATTAGAAAGCGTCTCGATAGAAAATAGAATAAAGCAATTAGAATGGTCACTAGTTGAGATTAAATATCTTCAAAAAATAAAGCCAAATAATGTTCAAAACACGTCTCAACAACAAAATAATGAGCCACTAGTGGTAGTTATAGATGGCGTACTAAGAAAATACGATTTATATAATAATCTTCAGCGAAGCCAACCAATTGGTGAAAACTCCATAAGGATTGAATTAAATGAAACTAAATTTAATGACCTGATAGCAAGCCTCGATGAATTACAAAATAATTACAATATGAATGTCGATACGGTAAATATATCACTTGCACAAACCAATCAAGATGGCGCTATCAATGCCAGTATTACTTTAATTCGTAATTAAAAAAATGATTAAAAAGAAATACACCCTTATTTTAGTTATCCTTTTTCTTGTCGGAATTATTAATTATTTACCGGCGAATACAGCTCTTCAATGGATCGTACCAAAAGGCACTCTTCTTAATGGAGTAAATGGGACAATTTGGAATGGAACTGTCAGTGAGGCAATAAATCAAAATACATATATTCGTGATATAAAATGGAAGTTCCACCCCACGAAGATACTTCTCGGTGATCTGAGCTTTGAAATATCACTGTACCCATTCAATGGTTATTTAAATGCCCAAATAACTAGAAGTAGCGATCAAACAATCGAATTAAATAATCTACAGGGTTTTTTATCTGAAGGTACTTTGCCGATTACCGCCTCTTATCTTGGTATTGACGGTCAAATTGACCTTGACATAAAACAACTAAAATTAAGGGGAAATATCCCCGTTAAAATTAACGGTGATATTAACATTCAAAGCCTAAAAATCTTAGGATTATCTAATCAATCAATGGGAAATTATGCTATTAAATTCAACCCAACAAAAGAGAGTATCATCGGGAGCATAGAAGGAGAAAATGCTTTGTTAGATGTTGCTGGCACGATTAAAATTGATAATGACGGTAATTATTTAATATCTGGGGTTGTAGCACCAAATATTTACACGCCAAATGATATAAAAGCATTTTTAAATTTTCTAGGTTCTGCTAATGACAAAAATCAACGAGAATTTCGCTTTGAAGGTAAACTCTAAATTTCAACCACGCGCAGTGTTTTAAGGTTGGGAAAGTAAAGTGCTACTTTTGGCTGAAAACCACTATAATTCGCATAGATTTCTGCATATTTACTTAACTGATCTTTGTAACGAACAACTTCTGAATTTATAAATTCCGACAAAAAGCCACCCTCATGGGTACCGGTTTTATAATCAATAATCCAGTGCTGCTTATCCTTATCTATATGAACTCTATCTATAATAATTGAATAACGCTTATTGCTCCATATTCCAGTAAGAGCTAATTCTGAAAATCCATTATCTAAGATCATTTCGTGATGCGCCTTATCCTCAATGGTATTCCGAATAGCTGAATAAACTTTTCTTAAAACGTCATCAAGTTGATCATCTTTTACATAAATATTTCTCGCCCAGTTCATTAGCATAGGCTTTAAAGCATCTATTTCACTGAGTGATGTAATTTTTTTATCCTGCGATATTTTTTGCAACCATCGATGAATAATAATTCCAGAATTTTTAGCATTTTCACCTACCCACGAAAATTCAATTTTATCTGCCTCCGCTGCTTCAGTGTTTAATCCAAAGGATTCGATTACGGGCAATGAAGAGCCAAAAGGCGTTAGATAGATATCATTTATACGTTTCAAGATTGGTTTTATATAGACAGAGTTCGAATCAACGGGATCATCGAATGAAACATTTGCACTCTGCATATTATATTCATAATTTTCCTTTAAGGATGGCCATAATCTTCCCAGCAATGTCGATTTAGGAGGTGTATTTATAGATGCGCCATCATCGTTCTGCCTAACCTTTACGTTACCAATGACCTCTAATGATTCACATGCTCTGGTATAAGCAACGTATATCAGTCGATCTAACTCTAGAGCTTCTCCATCTTTAATAGTCTTCTGAATGAATGAATGCAATTTGTCGGTATCATTTGACCCTATCGGACTGATGACAATATCATCAGAAATAGAGTCTGTTGGACGAGAGAGCCAATTTATAACAGGTTTTTCTGTCGGCCTTGTTGCTCCTTCTAATGATGGGAGGATCACATGATCAAATTCCAAGCCTTTGGCTTTGTGAATGGTCATAACATTTATACGAACTTCTTTATGATCTATGCTAGATACTCTAATTTCATCAATTTTTTCCTCTAGTTCAGATGGATCTTCAAGATTCCCTCCACTGTCTATCGCTTCCAAAGTATTGAAATACTTTTGTATATTTTCAAGCTGCTCTTTATTTTCAATCAAAGCGGGACCATTCAACCTATACCATGACATCTCAACGCGATCACGCAATGATTTCATACTATGCGTATCAACATAAAGGGAGATATTTTGACAAAATTTAATTAGTTGAGATTGACTCTTTTTCGATAAGATCTTAATGTTATTTTTATCTTGTATTAGATTCCAAATACTCTGCTGCTTGCCATTTTTCATCAAAGCAACCAATTCGATCCAAGTTAACCCCACCATCGGACTCCTAAGCAATCCAAGCCATGCCGCCTTATCTTCCTTATGGCAAAGCGCTCTTGTCAATGCCAAAAGATCAATTATTTCAGGTAGATCGGTCAATCGATCTATTTCGATGGCATTATAATTAATATTTTCATGACGTAATAAGCTAAGTAATAAAGTTAATTGAGGCCTCGATCTAACCAATATCGCAATGCTACCAGAAGTATTTTCCAACTTATTTTTAATTACTTCAGCGGTATAATTGGCTTGCTTTTGTTTATCATTATTAAAAAGCGTATGAACTTTATATCCACCAGGATTTATTTGGCCTCTCCCACTAATCGCATTTGCGTATGTTACCGCACCTCTTATCAAATCCTCAGAATCGGGAAAGACCTTCATAAAAGTACGATTAAATTGATTCACCAATTCGCCACCAGACCTATAATTATTATTCAACACTAGGTAGTGCAATGAAATATCGCCTATCCCCTTATTGCTACACACTAAGAATTGAGATACTTGTGCATTTCTGAATCTAAAAATTGATTGCATGGGATCACCAACAAGAAATAAAGTCCTTTCATCTTGTTCTTCCCAGCCACGAGTTAGTGCTTCCAAAAATTGGTATTGACGTGTCGATGTATCCTGCATTTCATCAACTAATATATGCTTGAGCTTGTAGTCCATAATTAGTGCAAGATCGGTTGGAGATTCCCCATCTCCAAGAGCCAAACGAGCACAATCGGCCATTTCGATAAAATCAGCGACATTTTTTTGAGCAAAAATATTTTTTAGCTCAGCCACAACATAAGGAAGTAATCTGAATAATGTAATTAAAATCTTCCATTGCTGATCATCGTAATTGGGATTTGGTAAGGATCTAACTGAATGCAATGCTTCTTCCAAATTATCTACATTAGCCAAATGATCAATTATATCTTTGATTTCTTTCTTTTCTTGTTTTGCATCAAGTGGAAAGCCATTATTTTTATTGACTGTTTTTCGCCAAGAACCAGATTTAGTTAACAAAAGATCAGCAATGCTGCACCATGCGTCATTATCATTACAAGCATTAAGCATTGCAATCGAGGTTAATTCTGGCAAATTTAAGAAATTGGTATTATTTTCCTTTATATAATCAAAAATATTCGGCAAACGTAAAAATAAATTTTCAGGAAATAAAGATATCAACTTAGAGTGATGATCTATTATTAGATTCTGTATATTTTGCTCAAGTTGATTTCTTAATTTATTTTGATTTGTTTCATCTAAATTAGCACCTGAACCAATAATATCCATCCACTGATCTCGCATGCCGAGCATCTTCTCAAGATAATCAATATATCTATAAAGGCTGCCATCCAAATGGATTAATAATTTTTCTACATCGGAAGTATCGTTAAGATCTTCTGACAATAAGTTTAAAGATGATATTGCTGCTAATCGATAAATAGATTTTAATTCATGATTTGATAATAATTTTTTACCAAAACCAAATTTAGATGTAATTGGAGACTTATTAACAATATCAGAGCACAAAGAATCTAAGGTTAAAATTTTCATGCGTTTATGGGCATGCAATAAATTCCAACCTCTCTTTTTATCTCTTTTTAATACCTCATTGGCATACTGGTAGGTCGTAATTTGATGGGCTTCGGAGGGTTTGATTCCAGAGCTTGCTTCAGCGATTGCACTTAGGACCCTTTGCTTCATTTCATTTGCGGCTTTATTTGTAAATGTTATCGCTACAATCTCCTCAGGCTGAGAAACAGAGGTCAGTAGCTTTAAGTAACGTTGAATTAAAAGTTCAGTTTTACCAGAGCCAGCAGGCGCCTGAACGATAAAGGATTTACTTATATCCAGCGCCTGCCTACGAATACTTTCATCGGTATTCATATCGGTATTATCATGACTCATTCTTGTGCTCCTGAACGCGACTTAATACATGCAAATACCTCAATCTATTATTTTGATCTAGTTGAGAGTTAAAATTAATACGAGTATCACCGGCAGAAATCTTGTTAAGAATTTCACGTACATCACGAATACCACTTTCGATATCCACCGACTTATGCTTATTGTTTTTAGATTGTTTAAAATCATGCAAACCAGCAGTAATAAAATTTATAGTCTGCGTATCTTTAAGGTTTATAAAAGATAAAGTTGATGGCTTTTTTTGCATGGCAGCCGCATAAACAAAGAGTTGAAAAGAAACAATGTTATTCCTCATGTCAATAATATTTTTAGCAGCGCCAGTTTTATAATCAATCACATGGAAAGTGTCATCTTTCTGAAGATCCACCCTATCCACCCTTAAGTGCAAATTAAGATTCGCATGTGCAAAGGTAAGTTTTTTTTCTACCTCGTTTATCTGAAAATAATCACGCTTAACCTCCTCCATCAAAAAAGCATGCAGCATAGTTTCGGTTCGAGACTTCTCTAATTCAAAGATTCGCTTTAAAATAGAGTTACTGCCTCTGATTTCTTTATTGAATATTTCGTTAACAGCTTTCTCGATACGTGACTGTTTTTCTTTTTCTGACCAAGATTGAATATCTTTCAATGAAGGCATAGTAGAATATAGCTCTGCCAATGAATCATGTATTAATGACCCTCTCAAAAGAGGTCCAATACCAGCCATAAATCTATTTAATGGCTTTACCAGAAGTCGCCCTTTTGCAAAAGCTGAAAATGGATCAGTAATATAAGACTGAACTGTATTTGTGCCGCCAGCCAAATACTCATTATTCTGAGTTTTTGGCGTGTCTTCTTCTATAATTCTTGTATTGTGATTCAGAAATGGCAACAAATACCAATCTGGATCATTGCAGGATTGATCATCGCTGTCCTTAAAATCTATCATAGATGTAAAAGTTAATAATAAATCATTCTTGTTGACTGAATAACTGTAAATAATATGGCGTGCAGCTGTGGATAATGAGTCCAATAGTTTTTGTTGCCTTATAATTGACGTCGACGAATGAAAATCTGGCATATTAAACTTTCTTTGAATTTCAAATGGAATAAAAGACGATGATTTTCCATTTTTAGGCCAGCTCTCATTATCCATTCCTGACATCCATAAATAATCAAATTCCATTCCAGAGGCTTCCTCATAACTGAGGACGCTCATGCAACTTAACGAATTTTTTGGTCGAAATACAGTGCCCTCAATCGCGCTCAACAAACGATTAATAAGGTAGGTCAAAGTTACCTTTTTATGAATAATTTGAGTGTTTTCGAGCTGATTGAATATCTCATGCCAATTAGATAAGAGCTGATTTTCATGGTCAGAAGGATTGTTAATCCCAGGCCAGCCAATTGCACCAAGATCATCATTAAGAATTTCAAGCCATTCTCGGATTAACTTTGCATCTCTAACTGTTTTTGTTTTCTCAATGATGGCTATTTTTACTACCACTTCTAATTCATCTTGACTCGAAGCTTCATTAAAGACTTCTAGAAATTCTTCAATATGCCAATCCCTTTCCGGCAATAATCGTAATCTTCCTTCAATGGAGTTCGAGCCTGTGGTGTTTATGCCTTGAAATAACGAGCTTCTTAATAACAAGCTCAATTCTTTTGATGATAATGCTGATTGATACCATCTCAATAAGAGCATACAAGTAAATATAATAGGGTAGATGTTGAGATTATCACCACGCGAATCACTAATACATGATGAGTCA
The DNA here is from genome assembly GCA_028822065.1 of Woeseiaceae bacterium. Taxonomy (GTDB): domain Bacteria; phylum Pseudomonadota; class Gammaproteobacteria; order Steroidobacterales; family Woeseiaceae; genus SP4260. The sequence goes on from JAPKEL010000005.1 coordinate 18,944, forward strand.
TGATCATTATTATATTGCCAACCAGGTGACAGTCCCTCCATAATTAAATATCGGATCTCCCTGATCTTATGAGTATCATTTACTAGAACAGCTATTTTTGAATCAGGATCTTTTTTTAATAAGGATTTAACCCAAGCGCCGACTGATCTGCACTCAGCATCGAGGTCTTTATAAGTTTTATATATCAATTTGCCTGCTGAGCACTGATGATCCAAAAATTCAACTTCGATTGTGCTTTTTAAGGAGTCAATGATTAGATCCAAGATTGGTGGTGCATCATAAAAACCAACAAATGTTATACCTTGATGATCTTCTTTTTCAAGCCATTCTTGAGGGTCACGCTGAAGTAAATGATTGATTAGCAGCGACGGATCTAACCAATTATTTTGCGTGATCCTGCTCAAATACAACTGCAGCACATTTGAAAATAATCGTGATTCTTCGGTATTATCTAAGTCACTCACTTCATTGAATGGAACACAGTAATCGCACAATTTTTTAAATGTATCTTGAGCCTCAGTAGCTAACCGCTGAACATTTATCAGAGGGTCATCAGAAGCTTCGAGAAAACATTGCTCCCATAATATATGTGAGATATTTCCATCCAGAACCAAGGAGCTGCTAATTTTAGTATTATTTAAATACCGATATTTCATCCAATCTCGCCAAAAATATATTTTCGGGGAAATCCAAGCCTTATTTTGCAATCTTAACTGAGATTTATCATACTCGTTCAAAAGATCACGTGCTAAATAAGTAGAAGACGTTAAAATAACCTCTTTATTGTTTATTTTTGTCAGCAACCAGGGGTAAATAGGAGGATTTTCTTTCATATTACGTGTTTAACGCGAAGCTGATCTATATCGCTATCAGAAAAGCCTAATATTTCACGTAAAATTTCATCCGTATGCTCTCCTAATTTCGGCGGCGCTCTATTATATTGGATATCATAAGTTGAAAATGTCACTGGATTTGCCACGGTAGGTACCTTTTCATGCGATTTTGTAGTTATGTTCCTTACAATATTTCGCTCTTTAGTGTAACTATCGTCAAATACCTCATGAATATTATTAATCGGGCCACATGGGATACCTTTCTCTCTAAGTAATGAGAGCCAATGGATTGTATTATTTTTACTAAAAATACCTTGGAGGTAATTAATTATTTCGTCTTTATTATCAACACGTTGTTCATTTTTCTTAAATCTTTTTATAAATAATTCATCATTCTCATTCAAGCATGTCATTAGCCGTTCAAATTGCTTGTCATTTCCAACAGCTAGCATCATATCCCCATCACTCGTTGAAAATGCTTGATAAGGCACAATATTCGGATGACCGCTCCCCTCTCTAGTTGGAATTTGATCCCCAACTAAATAATTCATACTTTGATTCGCTAGCCATGCAACTTGGCTGTCAAATAAGGGGACATTTATACGTTGCCCCTCTTCATTCTGCTCCCTCCGGTAAAGCGATGCCAATACAGCTGATACAGCATACATTCCGGCCATAATATCTGCTATTGCAACCCCTGCTTTCTGCGGTTTACCGTCTTTTTCACCCGTGATACTCATGAAGCCACCAGAAGCTTGAATCATTGCATCATAACCAGATTCATTAGCTTTACTCGAAGTTTCAGAAAAAGCTGTAATCGAGCAATATATTAATTTGTTATTAATTTTTTTTAGTTGTGTTTCACCTAGGCCATATCTATCAAGTGTTCCAGTTCGATAATTTTCAATCAAAACATCACACGATTTAACTAGTTCTTTTATAATTGAGGCGCCTTCTTTGGTTGAGAAATCACAGGTTAATGAACGCTTATTTCTATTGGCGGCTAAAAAATAAGCCGCATCTGATTGATCAACTCGCTTATTACCACTAACCCAAGGAGGGCCCCATTGACGTGTGTCATCACCTGTAATTGGCTTCTCTATTTTAATTACCTCGGCACCATAATCAGCCAATAACTGTGTGGCCCATGGCCCGGCTAAGACTCGACTCATATCCAATACACGAATACCTTCGAGCAATGAGTTAGCGCTCACTAATCACTGGCCTTTCATTATCGGTAATCCACTCGCTCCATGAACCAGGATACAAAGCAGGTTCTGGTATCCCCGCGATCACTGCTGACATTGAAAGATGGCAAGCTGTCACCCCTGAACCGCACATCACGCCCCAACTTTTACCTATATTTAATTTTTTATCATTCCATATTTGCTTGATTTTATCAGAGTCTTTCCAGCTACCATCCGGATTGAGAAACTCCATAAAAGGCACGTTAATTGCATTAGGTATATGCCCGGCAACCCTATCAATTGGCTCAACCAGTCCATTGAAGCGATCTTTATCTCTTGCATCTATCAATGTAAAATTAGTATTATTTAAAACCCAAGCCTCTAATGTTGTAGTTGACCATGTGGAATTTAATCTTGGTCTAGCTTTGAAATCTCCTTCAATAAATCTAGGTAATGATATTTCTAAAGCAAAATCATGCCTCAACCATGATTCAATACCGCCATCTAAAACAGATACTTTTTGATGGCCCAACCACCTGAGAAGCCACCATAATCTTGCTGCAATAGCCCCGTTATTCGTATCATAAACAATCACATGCGTTTTGTTATTAATGCCCCAGCTTCTAAAAAGCATAGATATTTGGTCGATATCAGGCAAGGGATGACGACCCGTTAGTGAAGTAACTTTTCCAGCTAAGTCGTCATCTAAGTGAGCATAAACAGCATTCGGGATATGCCCTTGGTAATAGGCTTTTTTTCCTTCATTTGAATCAAGTAATGAAAAACGAGCATCAACAATCAGGTAATTATCATGGTTTAAATAACCAACCAAACATTCTGGTGATATCAATACATTGTGATCGAACATAATTAAACCAATATCAACTATAAAAAATTAACAAAAAAAGCGTTATATACTTGTACCAAAGTATACTCTCATAGACAATACGATTTCTAAAAAATATATAAGGATAGATCAGTGGGAAAAATAATTGTTGGACTAAAGCGTGTCATTGATTACAACGTGCGTGTTAGAGTTCGTCCAGACGGAAGCGGTGTTGAAACTGATGGCGTCAAAATGAGCATTAATCCATTTGATGAAATTGCGCTTGAAGAAGCACTAAGGATTAAAGAACAAGGTAACGCTGATGAAGTTATTGTTCTATCAATTGGGGCAAGTGAATCGCAGCAGCAATTACGCACAGGTTTAGCCATGGGTGCCGATAGAGCTATCTTAGTCGAAACGAGCACGAACCTTGATCCCTTAAGCATTACCAAAGTCTTTCAGAAAATTATAACTCAAGAAAATCCAAATCTAGTAATATTAGGTAAACAAGCTATTGATAATGATAATAATCAAACAGGGCAAATGCTAGCCGCGCTCCTTGAGTGGCCGCAAGCCACTTTTGCATCAAAAATTTCTTTCTCTGATGGCAAAGCTCAGGTGACAAGAGAAGTAGATACTGGATTAGAGACCATTGAAGTTACAATGCCTGCAATTATAACGGCAGATCTTAGACTCAATGAACCAAGGTACGTAAAATTACCTGATATCATGAAAGCGAAGAAAAAACCCTTAGAAATAATTGCATTTGAAGAATTCGGTATTACCCCAAAAAATACAATTAATATCCTCAATACAGAGCCTCCAGAACAAAGGCAAAAAGGCATAATGGTCGATAACGTTACTGCGCTTATAGAAGAACTCGAAAATAAAGGTTTAGTTTAATGAATAAAATTCTCGTAATCGCTGAGCATAATGGCACAGATATCAATGGCAGCACGAATAAATGTGTCACTTGTGCAGATAACATACCAGAAAGTGAAATTGACGTGGTTGTATTTTCACAAAAAGGGGCCGCTTTAGCTTCACAAGCCGCAAAAATAGATGGAGTAAACAAAGTCATAATAATTGACAGCGATTTCAATGAGCATAATTTAGCGGCTATCATTGCCCCTCAGATAGTTTGTGTTGCTGAGGATTATTCGCATATTTTCGGTCCCTCTACCACTTTTGGTAAAGACCTTATGCCAAGAGTCGCTGCATTAATGAATACCAATCAAATCAGCGATATCATGGGAGTCATGAACGCACGTTCATTCAGGCGCCCAACTTACGCTGGCAATGCTATTTTAACGGTAGAAGTTATTGAATCAGAAAAAATTATTGCCACAATAAGAACAGCATCATTTGCTGCTGCTGGAAATGATAATAATGCCGATATTGATAATGTGACGCTTGATATTCAGCTACCTGATCATACAAAATTTATATCTTTACAATCCGGTAAATCGGATCGACCGGACTTACAAACTGCCAAGAAAGTAGTTTCAGGTGGTAGAGCATTGGCTAGTGAAGAAAACTTTAAAATTATTTACGATTTAGCTGATTCTCTTGGAGCTGGTGCCGGTGCATCACGCGCTGCTGTGGACGCTGGTTACGTCCCAAATGAAATGCAGGTGGGCCAAACAGGAAAAATAATAGCGCCTGATTTGTATATTGCTATTGGCATATCTGGTGCAATCCAGCATCTCACTGGAATCAAGGATGCAGGGACTATCGTTGCAATCAATAAGGATGAAGATGCGCCTATTTTTGAAGTAGCAGATATCGGCCTAGTTGGCGATCTTTTTAAAGTAATACCTGAGCTACAAGCAGCGCTCGAGAAATAATTTATAACTTAGATAATATTGACTCTGCTTTGCTGACTGCAATCTTTCCTGGCTCCTCAATCATGAGTTCTGTAATAATCCCATCTTCAGCAATTAAGGCGAATCTTTTGCTGCGTATGCCCATTCCGAAGTTACTGTTATCATTATCTAAACCTAGTGATCTTGTATAATCACCATTACCATCAGCTAACATCATAATTTTATCTTCCACGCCTCTATCGAGGCCCCAAGCATGCATCACAAAGGAGTCATTAACTGACATGCAAGCAATTGTATCCACTTTTTTAGCAAATATTTCGTCAGCAAATTCTAAATAACTAGGCAAATGACTGATGGAACAACCAGGTGTAAATGCCCCAGGTACAGCAAATAGTACTACTTTTTTTCCATTAAATAATTCGTCTATAGTAAGTGGTGCAGGACCTTCATCAGTCATAATTGTGAATACGCCTGGTGGTAAATTATCACCAATTTTAATCGTCATCAAGCTCCCCCTTTCTAAAGTTATTGTGCCGGTTAAATCTAGACTAAGACTAACACTCATTCTCTGCGATATGAACAATCAAGCCATCCAGTTCATGTGTAACCTCAATCTGACAGGTCAGTCGACTGTTATCACGCCTCTCAAAAGCAGCATCCAGCATACTGTCTTCCATATCATCCGGAGGTATTAATTTATCTATCCATTCCGGATCAATATAGGCATGACATGTTGCACATGCACAGGCGCCGCCACATTCTGCTGGTAATCCATCGATATCGTTATTAACTGCGCCTTCCATGACGGTATACCCAATATCAACATCGACTTGATGATTATCACCACTCGGGGTGATGTAGTTTATTTTAGGCATTCAATTATCCATTGCTTGGCAGGCATCATTGGTCTAGGCATTATAAATTTTCAAACCTCTCCAGTGAGAAGCTATCTAAGATTTATATTCTTGCTGCTCGTGCTTGAGCGCGCCTTTTAGCTAGAGCATCAGCTTGTTTTTTTGCCGCATTTTCAGCGAGTTCTATTTGCTTATTTCTAGCGATATCACTTTCTATTACCGCTATCCATTGACCTGAAATACGCTGTGATCGTTTTGTTTTACTTGCGGCTTTGAAAGCTTTGATAGAATCTTTGTATTTTTTTTCATTATAAAGACACATTCCAAGCGATATTTGAGCATTATCAGGGCTCTTGATTTTGCCTTTTTTAATACCAGCTCTCACTGCCTTTACACATTCACCGTGCATCGCCAAATTAAGATAAGCATTTCCTAATCTTAAATCTAATTCACCTTCGTCAGATAATTTTGCTGCCATTTTTAGTGCTGGAATTGCCATTTCATCTTCTGATGCAAGCGTAAAGGCTTGCGACATTAACCTGTAATTTTTTGCATTACCCTCTACGCGACCATTTTTTATTTCTTTATCAAGAAGAAGTGCTCCTTTAAAGGGTACCTCTGCTTGCATATATAATTGAGCCATCGTAATTATCTCAGCAGGTTTTTCCAATAACCCTTGTGTGTGTGCTGCATCGTAGGCATATATGAGGTTTTCATCTTCACCTAATTCAGTGTAAGCGCCTGCTAATGAGAACCAATATCTCTTTTTAGGCCAATGTAAAAGCAAGGTCTTTTGAATATCTCTAACTTTATTAAAATCTTCTTGTTGGAAATAAGCGAAATTAAGCAATACATACCAATCTTCTTTCGGTAGAGGTTCCTTACTTGCTAATTTTCTTGCTTCTGCTAATTTATTTGTTGCTGCAACTATCTCGATCTCTTCTCTCGCCTCATTCAGTTTTGCCTCAGCTGTAACCACAGCTGCTGCTCTTCGAGCTTTTTTTCTACGTACATCGACAACCAATGCTGTTTCTATTGGCTCAATCATCTCTTTGTAACGTTCTATTTGATAGAGGTTCTGCGCATATAGAATATAAGCAGTTGCAGGTGGATTGACTTCCAATTTTAAATAATCCTGTACTAAAGATATAGCCCTAGAATAATTTTCTTCCATCGTATTCAATTGAGCTAATGTATAAGTGGTTGTTTTTTTTATTTGTTCTTCAATGGTTGGAATTCTTAACATTTCTTCGTAGGCGCTCATCGCCCTTGGAAGATCTTCCATATTATAATAAACAAAACCCAGATAGTTCATTACATTCTGTCGCTCATAATCAGAAATCTTAGTACTTGCGCGAAGAGCGTTGAGAATCTTCAGAGCGCCATCGTTATCCTCAGCCTCCATCATTTCCTGGGCTTTGGTTATTTTTGCGTAAACACTTTTACTTACCGCCTGAGCTTTCTTCGTTTTCGTTCTGTTTCGACGATCACGCTCGGTTTCACCAGACTTTAATCGATCAGCTTCAGACTGTGCACTACTTGGGGTTGTTTGAGAAAATACAGATCCCACTAATAAAATAGATGCAAAGGCAATTGCTATTAACTTCCTATTTGTATTTTTATTTATCAACATTATTAAACCTTCAGTTCTTATGCGCACTTAATAGTATAAAAAATTAATCTTCTATCTTGAATGTTATTCTTGTTTTAACGCCAGATACCGCTTGCGGAACACCATCAACCACACGTGGCTTATACTTGAATTTTAATACAGCTCTTTGTGAAGAACGATCGAACAATGAACTTGTACAAAATTCTGCGATTGGATCAATCGTAGTACCAGTAGGAGTTACCGTAAAACTCATATCACAATAGCCTTCTAGGTTACGCGATAATGCTCGAGCAGGATAAATTGGCGCCACTCTCACGATTGGCAGGTAATCACCTTCAGCGATATTCATGCCACCAGGACCGCCAATATTTAAATTATTACTTACTGATGGTGGAGGAATATTAATAGTCGGGGCATTTGGGTCTACTGTGTCCATATCCTGTGGAGGCATTTCTTGTGGTATTTCTGGTGGTTTAGGTGGCTTTTCTGGTGTTATATCTTCAGTATTAACGTTTTCATTCCGTCTAATCCTTACAAATTCTAACAAATGCCGTGCCCTAGGCTCAGTCAATGCACTTTTACCTGAAGCAATGAGTAGATGCATAACAAATAGAAGACTAATGGTAATTGCAGATCCAACTATAATGGATATCGCATATCTTACATACATTGAAGCAACCTCTTATTGTTAGTTATTTGCAGCGATAGAAACGTTATAAACCCCCGCCTGCCTGGCAGCATCCATCACAATGACCAATAATTCGTTGGTTGATTTCTTATCAGCTTGGATAACCACAGAACCTTTTGGGTTTTCAGCGTGCATTCTTTCAATGTTCGCTCTTACTGCTCTTGGGTCTATTAATCGTCTATCTATCCATATTTCATCATTTGGACTAATTGCGATCAAAATATTAGCATCTTCCACTCTTTCTGCTGTCGGTGCATCCGGTCTATTAACATCTATTCCTGCCTCTTTAATAAAGGACGCCGTGACAATGAAGAAGATGAGCATAATGAATACCACATCTAACATTGGGGTTAGATTAATCTCATTTTCGTCTTCTTCCATCCCAAGATTTCCACTGTTTTTACGCATATTTTTTTACCTTTAATGATCCATTGTAAGAGAGTCTTCTAAAAACTCCACTTCCCTTGCAGCACGTCTAGTCAAAAGTGTTACCAAAAGAACCCCTGATAACGCGCCAACCATTCCAGCCATAGTTGGCACCGTTGCTTGTGATACACCAGCTGCCATGGCTCTAACATTGCCTGATCCAGAAACTGCCATTACTTCAAACACTTTAATCATCCCTGTCACTGTCCCTAGAAGACCTAGAAGCGGGCATAAAGCGACTAAAGTTTGGATCATTGGTATAGAGCCATTAGTTGCCATTTCAAATCGTGAAATCATTCCTTCCCTAATTTGATGAGCGTGCCATGAACGACGTTCATTTCTGGCTTCCCAATTACTTCTTATATCGGTTGCTAGTTCTGCCATGGTTGAACGAAAGTACATCAATCGCTCTAAGATTAAGACCCACATAAGAAATATTGTTACTGCTATCCACCTGAGGACATTACCACCAAGATACAAGAAATCGATGATTGCATCCCAAGAGTCATATAACCAATACATAGCTACCCCTATCCTTTTTAATGTCTGCTTTCTTGGTGATTCGCAACAATTCCGGCACTCTGTGATTGTAAGATATTAACAATCTTACGGCTCTGGCCACTAACCAAAGTGTGTAACAACACCATTGGAATAGCGACTACCAATCCTAGGACCGTTGTCATAAGAGCTTGTGATATCCCTCCGGCCATTAGTTTTGGATCTCCAGCGCCATAAAGTGTTATCACTTGGAAAGTTTTTATCATTCCTGTGACTGTTCCGAGTAAGCCCATTAGAGGCGCAACTGCAGCAATCACCTTGATGAATAACAATCCTTTCGTAAGGTCAGGCATTTCTTTTAATGCTGCTTCATGCAGCTTAAGCTCGACCGTTTCAACATCAGCACCTTTTGCCTCATCGTAAGCCGATAAGACTCGACCTAATGGATTGTCCATTGATGCACTCTCTCTTGATAACTGAGCAGTAACATTTCGGCTATCCTTAGTCAGACCTATCCAACGCCAAATGGCAATCAGTAGCCCGACAATACCTAATGCAATAATACAATAACCAACAATACCACCTTGATTAACTCGCTCTGTAAGAGTTGGTGACTCTACTAATAATGCTAGGATACCGCCACGAGTAACATCCAAGCCAATACCAACATAGCCATCTGTCACTTCCATCATATCTTCTGCTGAATTCGTGTATTGGGATTGATCTGGCTGTCTTTGTAATTCAGTAACATTACCGGTTGTACTATCATATTGTAGATATCCATCTTCGAAGACCAGGTTAAATACGCCTACTCTAACTACATCTGATGTTACTCTTTCACCATCGGCAGTTGCGTATTGGGTAGTAAATTTTGAGATTCTACCTTGCTCAGTTATTTCTCTTTGCAGCTCATACCATAATCCTTCGATATCTTGAATCGATGCGAGACTATTTGCACTTGCCATTTTGCTACCAAGCTCCACCAAAAAAGCTTCACGATTAGGATATTGGATATTTGTAAGTGATCCACCGAAACGCGTTTGCGCATCTCCGGCAACTGTTTGCAATACGCCAAATAGTTCTTTAAGAGCACCTAACCGTTTGTCCAATGCAGCTCTTGCATCAACAATTAATTGTTGGTTTTTTGCAAAAGTTAATTCTAATGTTTCACTTCTATTTTCTTCACGATTTCTTTCTGACCTAGAATTATTCAATAATTTTTGTTGATCATTTCGTGATGTTTGAAAACGAGCTTCTCTTTTTTGCGCCTCAACAGAATCACGTGCTTGACCTTGTTCTATTTGCTCAAGCAAAGCTCCCATAGATGAAGCATCTTCTTGCGCATTGGCCAGGCTCATTGAGCCTATCAACACCAATGTAAGTGTTATAAATTTTTTCATTTTAAGATGCCTCCGTTGCAGCTTGAACCGGAATCAACATAAGTTCTGGTGCAATTAATTGCCTTGCCATTCTTAGGCCTTTTCGGATTTCTGCACGATGCTCATCATCGACCACCCAGCCATTTTGATTTACATCCCACATACCGGTTATTGATGAGTCGTCCGATTGGAAATAAAGACCAATTCTACCAACTCTCAACATATTATAATCACGTACACCGTAATCACTTCCAAGATCTAATGATTGCTTATAATATTCTGCTGAGGAACCGTAATCTAATTCAATTTGATACGCCTCCATCACTTTACGAAATTTTTCAGCAACACTAACATCAGATCGCGACATCAATAACTTTAAACCATCTATACGATTAGACCTTTCTTCCAATAAAAATGGGATATCTAAGGCAACAGATTGATCCAAACCATCAATCATTCTTTCCATCAGCGGAAATATTTGACGGTTAATAACGTCGACCTGATCCATTGATATTTGTATATCTTCAAGTGTAGCTTCTTGCCCTTGAACTTGGGCGTTCATTAATCGGTTATAGACTTTAAGTCCATCGATTTCTTTATTAATGGCACGGTATTGATCGGTAAGTGTTCTAGTACCTTGAACCTTTTCATTAATTCTTTCTTGTGAAGCTTGAGCTAACTGCAATCTTTTTGCATCTGCCCTAAGAACGTCATCGACTGATTGCGCAATCAAATTGCCAGACATCAATACAAGACCGATTGACGTATATACAAATTTAATTACCAAGCTATTATTTATACACCGCTTCATGGGCACTCCTTAAAGTTTATTTAAATTACTTTTACACCATCTCTATTTTAGGAAAAGATGCAGTTATCCTATTACTAATATTATTATGTTTTTATTAATGATAAATCAAGTTCGGCGAAGTCTTATTATGATATAAATTCATATAATAATTAAGCCTTCATCATTACCTAATCTATTCTAATCGTCGCTAAGAATACCACAATAAAAATATATCGCTAGTCCTTAAGAAAGTTACTTTTTCAACAATTTATCATTAGTTTTATATTTCTACCACACGTTTGATTTTATTCATCGTGAACTCGATCTACATAAGTACTGAGAATTACTTTTTCAATTGCAGTATGCATTGCTATAGTAATTGAAAGAAAATAAAATATTTTAGTAGAAAGTCAACAATGTAAATTTTACAAAACCAATCTAGAAGCAAGCTCAAGCTTAGCAATTTGCGATAAATGGACTTCATCAGGTCCATCCGCCAATCTTAGTGTCCTTGCACCTGCCCATGCTGAAGCCAGACCAAAATCTTCAGAAACGCCACCACCGCCATGAATCTGAATTGCCCTATCAATAACACGTAGTGCCATATTTGGAGCAACTACTTTAATCATCGCTATTTCTTTTCGCGCTAATTTATTGCCTTGCTTATCCATTATATCAGCAGCTTTCAAGGTTAATAATCTTGCTTGCTCGATATCAATTCTAGAATTAGCTATCATCTCCTTCACGACCCCCTGTCTTGATAACTCCTTACCAAAGGACACTCTTGAAGCAGCTCTTTCGCACATTTTAGTCAGCGCTCTCTCAGCCATACCAATAAGACGCATACAATGATGTATTCTTCCTGGACCGAGCCTCCCTTGAGCTATTTCAAAACCTCGGCCTTCTCCTAATAAAATATTACTTTTAGGAATACGTACATCTTTAAAGATTACTTCCGCATGGCCATGCGGAGCATCATCGTAACCATAAACCATCAATGGCCTAACAATATCTACGCCTTTTGCGTTAAGCGGTATTAAAACCATTGATTGTTGTGAATATCTTGCGGCATTGACGTCTGTTTTACCCATAAATATAAGGATCTTGCATCGTGGGTCCATGGCGCCTGAGGTCCACCATTTATGACCATTAATGACATACTCATCACCATCTGGAGTTATTGTTGATTGAATATTAGTCGCATCAGAAGAGGCAACATTTGGTTCCGTCATTGCAAATGCAGATCTGATTTCGCCATTCAACAAAGGGGTCAGCCATGAATTTTTTTGTTCTTGAGTGCCATACCGAACTAACACTTCCATATTCCCAGTATCTGGAGCAGAACAATTAAATACTTCAGAAGCTATCAATGATCTGCCCATAATTTCAGCAAGTGGTGCATACTCGAGGTTATTGAGTTGCGCGCCATGCTCACTATCAGGTAAAAACAAATTCCATAAATTTTCTTTTTTCGCTATTCCTTTAAGCTCCTCCATTATTGGTGGTATTTGCCACCGAGAGTCGCCTCCATTCAGAGAATCATAAAAAACCTTCTCATTTGGATAAATATATTTATCCATGAAACTGGTTAATCTTTCCCTTAACTCAATTACTTTTGGAGAGTAGTCAAAATTCATAATTATTACCTTGCCAGTTTATAGTCCAATTTTTCTTAAACGCTCTGAAAAATAACAAATATAATTACTTTCAGATTAACTCTTGGAAAGAACATACACTTTCTTAAAATATATTCTATCACCACCAAAACACAGATATGATATTTATTTACAACCCGCATTTACGAAATTAATACAATTAATTTCCCCGACAATTTATTCGAAAGACGTAACAGATTAATTGTATTATAATAACTCAAGGTTGACATCAAAACGTCCTTACAACATTATTTAGTTTATTATGAAAAAATTAATTAAAAAATTAAGAATAATTACAAGAAACGAAAGCTCCTTTCTACTTTCGCTGCTATCATTGTTACTAAAAAGGACGCTACGGGGAATATAATACTTCATAAAATTACCATAAACCCCGCATTCAAAAAGAACGAATAGTGGGGTTTTTTTTTAAGGCAAACAAAATTCACATATCTAGCAAGTAAAAGGAAAAGAAGGCAATGCAAATGTATTCTGAAAAAGATGTAGACTCATCCGTGTTAATGGGTAAACGGGTCGCAATATTAGGTTATGGTAGTCAAGGTCGAGCCCATGCGCTTAACTTAAAAGACAGCGGCCATGAGGTTGTTGTTGGGTTACGCAAAGATGGTCCTAGTTGGAAAAAAGCAATAGCTGATGGATTAGAAGTAGCTGAACCCAATGCTGCAGTAAAAAATGCTGCAATTACCGCATTCTTAACGCCTGACCTTACCCAAGAAGGTCTTTATAAAGACATAGAAGCCTCTTTAAATACAAATTCGGCCATCTTGTTTGCGCATGGATTTAATATTCATTACAAACAAATTAAGCCGCGCGAAGATTTGGATGTTTTTCTTATAGCGCCAAAAGGCCCAGGTGGACTCGTTCGTCGTCAATACCAAGAAGGACATGGAGTGCCATGCTTAGTTGCGGTAGAAGTCGATTGCTCAGGGGCAGCTCTTAACTTGGCGCTTGCGTATGCACACGGAATCGGTGGTGCTCGAGCGGGTGTTATAGAAACGACATTTGCAGAAGAAACAGAAACAGATTTATTTGGCGAACAAGCTGTTTTATGCGGTGGAGCCACGGAACTGGTGGTAGCGGGATATGAAACACTCACTGCTGCTGGTTATCAGCCTGAAGTAGCCTACTACGAGTGCATGCATGAGTTAAAGCTTATAGTAGATCTATTGCATGAAGGCGGCCTTAAAAAAATGCATGAATTCATTAGTGATACAGCTGCTTACGGAGATTTAGTAAGCGGACCTAGGGTCATTGATGAGCATGTAAGGAATAAAATGAAAAAAATTCTTACCGAAATCCAAGATGGTACATTCGCTAAAAACTGGATCGACGAAAATAACCAAGGTCAACCCGAGTTTAAAAGAATGATGAGCGAAGATCTAAATCACCCTATTGAAAAAGTAGGGTCTGATTTGCGTAGCCGTATGGATTGGTTAGAAAATTAATCTCTGTAAATGAAACTAACGTAAGAATCATGAATATAAACAATGTAAAGATTTTTGATACAACATTGCGTGATGGCGAGCAAGCCCCTGGCTGCAGTATGACGCTTCGTGAAAAATTGAAAATCTCTCAAGCTCTGAATGATCTCAATGTCGATATCATAGAGGCTGGATTTCCTGCGGCGTCACCAGGCGATTTTGAAGCAGTCAAAGCCATTGCTGATCAAAATTTAGGAGCAACTATTTGTGGCCTAGCAAGATGCAATGAAGATGATATTAAAAAAGTATACCAGGCCGTTAAGGGCTCTGATAAACATCGTATTCATGTATTTGTAGCCACCAGTGCGATTCATCGAGAATACAAGTTAAAAATGGCCAAAGAAGAGATAATTAAAAATGCAGTTTCTTCTATATCACTTGCAAAAAGCCTTTGTGATGATATTGAATTCTCACCGGAAGATGCTTCACGCACTGAGTTATCATATCTAGCTGAAGTAGTGAGTGCGGCAATTGAAGCTGGTGCAACAACGGTAAATATACCCGATACAGTTGGTTATACTGTTCCAGCTGAATTTGACCGTCTATTCCAATATCTCAATAAACATGTAAGAGATATAAAAAAAATTACGCTCAGCGTCCATTGTCATAACGATTTAGGTATGGCTGTGGCTAATAGCTTGGCTGCAGTTAATGCGGGCGCAAGACAAATAGAATGTACGATAAATGGAATTGGTGAAAGAGCAGGAAATTGCTCGCTTGAAGAAGTGGTTATGGCAATAAAAACACGCGAAGAATATTTCAACCTCAGTACTAATATTAAAACAGAGCGCTTGTACCCTACTTCGCGAATTGTTGCAGGAATTACAGGAATTCAAATTCCGAGAAATAAAGCAATTGTTGGAGAGAATGCTTTTGCCCATGAAGCAGGAATTCATCAACATGGCATGCTACAAAACAGTTCAACTTATGAAATAATGCGACCCAGTGATGTGGGGCTCAGCAAATCCAATCTGGTGCTAGGCAAACATAGTGGGAGGCATGCGTTCCGAAAACGCGTTGAAGAATTAGGTTTTCCTTGTGATGATGAAGAGATAAATCGTGCATTTAAAGAATTCAAGAAGTTAGCTGATGCCAAAAAAGATATCTATGATGGTGATATTGAAGCGATAATGATGAATGCTGATGAATCTTCGGCTGGCCCATGGTTCTTGAAATCACTTAAAATTACATCTAATACCGGTGAATTAGCAAAAGCAACGGTGTGCCTTATGGATGATAATGGGAATGAAAAAATTAAATCGTCAAGTGCTTCTGGCCCAGTTAATGCAGCTTTTCAAGCGCTTGAGGAATTAACGGAAGTACGCTTAACATTGAAAAAATTTGATTTACATAGCCCCACAATTGGCGCGGATGCACAAGGTGAGGTATCTGTTAATGTTGAGCATAAAGGGCAATCATATCGAGGCGCAGGGACAAGTATTGATATAGTCGAAGCAGGAAGCAGAGCTTACCTTGGTGTTATCAATAGGATTCTTAGAAGACAAAAACAAGGGTTAAAATCTAGACCGCAAAATAACAATATACATCATGCGCCAATTTAAAGTCTTGAATGCATGTTGAACTGTGATCCAGTGAGGGAAGAGAAATGAGTTACAAAGGTGGCAAATTTATTTGGCATAACGGCCAAATTGTTAATTGGGATGAAGCTAAAGTTCACGTGTTAACACATGCGCTGCATTATGGCTCATCGGTTTTTGAGGGAATCAGAGTTTACAAAACGCCGGATGGCTTAAAAGTATTTCGCCTCAGCGATCACATCAAACGCTTATATAACTCTGCTAAAATCTATAGAATGCCAATTCCTTTTAATGAGCATGAAATTATAGGCGCCTGCAAAAAATTAATCACGGATAATGATCTTAATAATGGTGCTTATATAAGACCAATTGCCTTTCGTGGCTACGGTGAAATCGGATTAGCGCCAAAAAACGATCATCCAGTTGATGTCTCAATCGCGGCGTGGGAATGGGGTACTTACCTAGGAGCCGAAGCCCTTGAGAATGGTGTTGATGTCTGCGTTTCAAGCTGGCAGAGAGTAGCGCCAAACACCATCCCAACACAAGCAAAAGCAGGTGGTAACTACTTGTCAAGTACTCTCATTAGCACTGAAGCAAAACGTCTTGGTTTCGATGAAGGTATTGCATTATCCACGGACGGCATGGTGAGCGAAGGTGCCGGTGAAAATCTTTTTGTTGTTAAGGATGGCAAATTGTATACACCACCCGCTTCTTCTGGCATTTTAACAGGCATCACCCGTGACACTGTCATGAAAATATGCCTTCGTTTGGGTTTCTCAGTAAACGAGCAATCTATTAATCGAGAATCCTTATATCTCGCTGATGAAATGTTTTTTACAGGAACCGCAGCTGAAATCACACCTATCAGTACCGTTGATAGAATAGCAATAGGTTCAGGGAAAAGAGGGCCAATAACCGAACAGCTCCAAAATGAATTCTTTGGTTTATTCTCAAATAAAACTGATGATGACCATAATTGGTTAGAGAGTATTTAGATGCCCTTCACCGGGTAATCTATCTAAACTAACGTAACCTCATGGAAACTCAAATACCAAAAACTCTTTTCGAAAAAGTCTGGGCGGAACATGAAGTCACTCAGGAAACACCTGCGAATCCAGCCATACTTTATATTGATTTGCATTTAATTCATGAGGTAACTACGCCACAAGCATTTACATTACTCAAAAATCAAAATTTAAATGTAAGAATGCCTAAATTAACCATAGGAACTATGGATCATTCAACACCGACAGTTCCAATTCACTCTTTTAAAGATATAGAAATTGCAGGTAAAAGTGCAGCCAATCAAGTTAGAACAATGATGCAAAACTGTGAAGACTTTGGTATTGAGTTATTTGGCTTTGAAAGCAACAACAGGGGTATCGTTCATGTAATTGGTCCTGAGCTAGGTCTAACTCAACCCGGAAAGACAATTGTTTGTGGTGACAGTCATACCAGTACACACGGAGCATTTGGAGCACTGGCATTTGGGATTGGTACTACTGAAGTCGGACACGTACTAGCGACCCAATGTTTACTGCAACGAAAACCAAAAACATTGCTTATCGAGGTCACAGGCCTTCTCAATAAAGGCGTTACCTCCAAAGATTTAATTTTAGCTATTATCGGACAAATCGGAGTCGATGGTGGCACAGGATATGTAATGGAATTCAAAGGAAAAGCTATAGATAATATGAATATGGAGGCACGTTTAACAATTTGTAACATGTCTATAGAGGCTGGAGCTAAATCTGGGATGATTGCTCCTGATGATACAACCTACAATTATCTATATGACCGACCTAGATCACCGAAAGACAATGACTGGGAAGAGGCATTATTACGTTGGAAAACTCTCCCTAGTGATTCGGATGCAATTTATGATAAACACATTTCGATAGATGCTAGCAAGCTAGTGCCTATGGTTACATTTGGAACGAACCCAGGAATGGTTATTGGCGTTGATGAGTCCGTCCCTGAGAAAAAAAATGACAAGAGTTTCGATAAGGCGCTTGAATATATGCAGATTTTGCCAGGTAAACCAATAACGAATAATGAGGTTGATGTGGTTTTTATTGGCAGCTGCACGAACTCAAGAATTAATGATTTACAACAGGCAGCCGACATACTCAAGGGAAGAAAGATATCAAAAGGTGTAAAAATGCTGATAGTGCCCGGCTCTCAAAAAATTAAAAAAGAAGCCGAAGAACTTGGTTTAGATAAAATATTTATATCCGCTGGGGCTCAATGGCGTGAATCTGGATGCTCAATGTGCTTGGGCATGAATGGCGACACAGTGAAGTCAGGTAAATTGAGTGTAAGCACAAGCAATAGAAATTTTGAAGGCCGTCAAGGCAAAGGTGCACGAACAATATTAGCCAGTCCATTAACAGCCGCTGCATCAGCGATCGAAGGTCGAGTCGCAGATCCACGACATTATTTATAATCTCATTATGAAGCCTCTAAAACACATTGAATCCAACACCGTTGCATTACCAACAGTAGATATTGATACAGATCAGATTATACCCGCACGTTTTTTAACAACAACAACACGTGAGGGCTTGGGTGATAACTTATTTCATGATTGGCGTTACACCAATGATGGTAAGGAAAATCCTAATTTTTTACTCAATCAAAATCACAACAAAGACTGTCAAATATTAATTGCTGGAAATAATTTTGGATGTGGATCATCCAGAGAGCATGCGCCCTGGGCTTTGATGGATTATGGCTTTAAAGCAGTAATAAGCACTAAGATTGCAGACATATTTAAAAGTAATTCCTTAAAGAATGGCTTATTACCAATAATAGTTGATGAAGAAACTTTAAATGAGCTAGTAAGGCAATCAGGAGAAAAAATTACTATTAATGTTGAAAAATCTGAAATGACGATTTCTAATAACAAAAAGATAAGCTATGAAATAGATGAATTTTCAAAATATTGTCTTGTTGAAGGTATAGATCAGCTTGGATACCTTCAGCGACATACAATTGAAATTAAAAAATTTGAGAAAATGAGAACATGGACGCCTTAATAACATTATTACCTGGTGACGGGATAGGTCCAGAAGTAACAAAATCTGGTCAATCTGTACTAGAGACGATTGGTGAAGAATTTGGACATAACTTCACCTTTTCAAGACAGCATATTGGTGGATCAGGTATCGATCACTGCAATGATCCCTTACCCTCAGATACGGTTTCAAGTTGCAATGAATCCAATGCTGTCATATTAGGTGCAGTGGGCGGCCCTAAGTGGGACAATCCAAATGCAAAAATCAGACCAGAGCAAGGTTTACTGGGACTACGTGCGGCATTGAAAGTCTTTGCTAATATCCGTCCAGTAAAGATTATACCCTCCCTCTCAAAGGCCTCGCCATTAAAAGAACACCTCCTTAAAAATGTTGATCTTCTGGTAATTCGTGAGCTTACAGGAGGAATATACTTCGGCGAAAAACAACGTAACGACTCATCAGCTAGCGATCTATGCATCTATCATAATTATGAAGTGGAAAGAATTATAAGATTTGCAGCGAATTTAGCGAAATCCAGACGAAATAAATTATGCTCAGTAGATAAAGCAAATGTATTAGAAACATCTCGCCTCTGGAGGGATGTAACAACAAAAATAATGGCATCTGAATTTTCAAGTATAAATATAGAACATATTCTTGTGGATGCAGCAGCTATGTATCTAATTAGTCGCCCCGCTGACTTCGATGTGATCGTCACTGAAAATATGTTTGGAGATATTCTTACAGATGAAGCGTCAATGCTATCTGGATCAATGGGTATGCTTCCATCAGCATCTTTGGGTGATGGTAGAGTCGGTCTCTATGAGCCAATCCATGGTTCTGCTCCCGATATCGCCGGCAAAGGAATCGCTAATCCATGCGGCATGATTGGAAGTGTCGCTTTATTGTTGCGGCATAGCTTGGATCTTCAAGAAGAGGCTGATTTACTAGAAAAAGCTATTTATGATGCCATTGAAAATGGTGCTAGAACAGCAGACATTGCCACAAATAATGAAAAAATCCTCAGCACAGAAGAAATGACTCAAGTAATTACGAACTGCTTAGTTAAATAAAAAATTTTTAATGAAAAAAGAATGAACATAAAAGACCTTGTGAGGCCGGAAGTCCTCAATTTACCGACAATAAATGCCCCTGAGGTAAGTGAGGGCATGATCCGCATGAATGCGAATGAATCTCCCGCATCCCCTTGGAAAAAAAGTAACACGATACCGCTTAATAGGTACCCACCTATTCGTCCAAATTCATTAACAAAAAAAATGGCTCAATTTTATAGGGTCAGTAAAAATGAAATCCTCGTATCAAGAGGAAGCACTGAAGCGGTCGATACAATTATAAGGACCTTTTGTAGGCCCAATATAGACAGTATTCTGGTATCACCACCAACCTTTGATATGTATCAATTTTTTGCTAATTTAAATTCAGTAGCGTTTGAACAAGTTCCACTTCGTTTGGAAAATAATTTTGCCCTAAAGATCGAAGACTTAACCAATGCAATCACAAAGAAGACAAAACTTATTTTCATATCCACACCAAACAGTCCATGCGGTTCCTCAACAACAAATGAAGATATTCGTCTAATTTTAGAAGCGACGAAAAATAGTGCGCTCGTAGTTGTAGATGAGGCATATATCGAATTTAGCTCTTTGTCGTCAATGATCAATGAAATCAACAACTATAAAAATCTTATAGTACTGAGAACCTTATCAAAAGCTTTTTCTCTTGCTGGCGCAAGGTGCGGATCGATGATTGCAAGCGCTGAGGTAATAAACTTTCTAAAAAAAATATCACCACCATTTTCTTTTTCAACTCCCGCAATAAATCATATTGAAAAAGTTTTATCATCAAATGATTTGGATGCAAATAACCAACAAATTAAAAAAATTATCGCTGAAAGAGAGCAACTAAAACAAAATTTATCGAATTTACTTTGCGTGAACAAAGTTTGGCAGAGTGATGGTAATTTTTTGCTCGTAAAATTTTACAGTAATGATGTTGTATTAAATATGCTTCGTAAGCATCATATACTTGTTGGGCAGATTAAAAATAACAAAGTCTTAGAAAATTGCTTAAGAATCACCATCGGGACTCCAGAAGAGAACAGTGCATTAATTGAAGCCCTCTCTTTAATCGATTTTTAATCTTAGGCAATCATTAAATGATAATTTCTTTCGGAATTTCTCTTAAATTATAATTCGATGCCATTGATCTAACATAGGCACCGGCACTGGCTATTAATATGGTATCGCCCTCTATGGTGGATGGAAATTCCCTATTATTACCGAGCCTATCTCCAGATTCACATATTGGACCCACAATCGTAGCATTTTTAGTAATCGGCTCGCTGTATCTCGAAAGATTAATTATCTCATGGTAAGCATCATATAGAGCAGGCCTAATCAACGTATTCATACCAATCTCAACACCGATATAATAATTCCCACCCTTTTCTTTTAGCTGTGTAACTTTCGTCAGGATAACTCCCGCCTCACCAACAATATACCTACCTGGCTCAAGCCAAAATTCGTATTTAGAATATTTTCTTTTTAAATCTAAAAGCAAAGTATTGAGTTGCCCTAAATCAAAAGGATTGTCACTGAGTTTTTCTCTGATAGGGATGCCGCCACCCAAATTTAATATAGTTACTGATGGTATTGTATTTGCAATTTCAATTAATTTATTTGCTATATTCACCCAATTTAAGACGTTTAAGATACCGCTACCACTATGAGTATGAAGACCTACAATAGAGATATTATGGGCATTTGCAATTATCTGTATCTCTGCTAGCTTATCTAGGGTTATTCCGAACTTTGAAGAGTCTCCACCCGTATTAACGTGCTCATGATGTCCATCACCAATTCCTAAATCAATACGAAGCATGATTTTTTTATTTGAGAAGATATTAGGCCAGGCTTTTAAGGGGTATAAGCTATCAACAGTAACCATAAGATTTGAATTTAGAGCAAAAATATAATCCTCTTTTGGAGAAAAATTAGGAGTAAATAATATTTTTGTTGCGTCAATATATGGCAATACATCTAGCAAATGCTTAACTTCTCCCGGTGAAACACACTCAAAACCAATATTTTTATTTGCTAAATTTTTTAGAACACTAGAATTATAATTTGCTTTCATTGCATAAAAAACTTCATCAAAAGCGTCTTGTTCGAAAAGGCTGTTGACATTACCAATGATCGTATCCATGTCATACACGATGGCATTTCTATGTATCTTGGATAGCTCAAGTAATTGAGTGATCTTACTAGACCACCAAATTGGCCTCTCGGCGGAAATAAATTTACTCATGGTAAATTTTACCAAGTAGGGGCTTCGGTAGTTGCTCCAAGCGATGCTGAAGTTACAGAAGATCGATATTTCGCTAATGCGCCGCGCGTAACATCAGACGGAGGTCGGGTCCAAGCGCGATGTCTTTTATCCATGACATCTTGATCCAATACGAGGTCAATGCATTTATTTTCAGCATCTATTCTGATCGTATCACCATTTTCAATCAAGGCTAAAGGACCGCCGACCATCGCTTCGGGAGAGACATGACCAACCACGAAACCATGGCTACCGCCAGAAAATCGGCCATCTGTAATAAGCGCAACATCTGAACCAAGCCCCTTGCCTATTATTGCGCCCGTTGGACTGAGCATTTCTCTCATGCCGGGCCCTCCTTTAGGACCTTCATAACGAATTACAACAACGTCACCAGCAATTATTTTATCATCAAGGATAGCTTTTAATGCTTTCTCTTCAGAATCAAATACTCTCGCTGGTCCTTCAAAAAATAAACCTTCTTTACCTGAAATTTTCGCTACTGAGCCTTCAGGTGCAAGATTACCATAGAGAATACTTAAATGACTTTCTGGCTTTATTGGCGAATCAAAGTCCATAATAATTTTTTGATCAGCAGGATAATCGTCCACATCACGCAAATTTTCCTCTAAAGTTTTTCCAGTAACAGTAATGCATTCACCATGCAGTAATCCTTTATTCAATAAACGCTTCATCAGTGGCTGTATTCCACCAATTTCAATTAAATCAGACATTAAATATTTTCCGCTAGGTTTAACATCAGCCAATACAGGAACACGAGAACCAATTCGAGTGAAGTCATCGAGCGTAATAACCACATCAGCTTCTTTTGCCATTGCGATTAAATGTAAGACTGCGTTTGTTGATCCACTGAGTGCAATTACAATTGTTATAGCATTTTCAAATGCTTTTTTTGTCATAATATCTCTGGGTTTTATATCTTTCCTAATTAAATTAATGACTGCCTCACCTGCTTTGCGACAATCAATCAATTTATTGTTTGATACAGCTTCTTGAGCTGAGCTATTTCCTAGACTTAGCCCCATCGCTTCCATGGCAGAAGCCATGGTATTTGCTGTATACATCCCACCACAGGCACCCGGGCCAGGAATTGCTGTACTCTCTACCTCTAATAATTCCTTTTCATTGATCTTGCCACTTGAAATTGCACCTACCGCTTCGAAGACAGAGACAATATCTCTTTTTTTAAATCCGGGTTTTATAGTGCCACCGTAGACAAAAATAGACGGTCTATTCAATCTCGCCATCGCCATAGCGCAGGCAGGCATATTTTTATCGCACCCACCTATTGTGACAAGCCCATCAAAGCCTTGCGCTGCCGTAACTGCTTCTATCGAATCAGCAATAATTTCCCTAGAAACTAAAGAATAACGCATTCCTGGTGTACCCATAGAGATTCCATCAGAAACGGTAATGGTATTGAAAATTACAGGTTTAGCGCCAGATTTTTCAACCCCATAAGATGCCTCAATTGCTAATTTATCTAGATGCATATTGCATGGCGTTATTGTACTCCATGTCGACGCAATGCCAATCTGAGGTAATTTAAAATCACCATCCTTAAAACCAACTGCTCTCAACATAGCTCGACTTGGGGCTTGCTCTACCCCATCGACGATTTTTTTAGAATACTTGCGTAATGATTTTTTTGCCATTGCCATCTACCTGAAAATACGAAATCAATTTAATTAATGATATGAATTATATTACAAAATGAACAGAGAAAATATCAGCTTAAAAAGAAAGCTGAATAATCCGCTCTTCTATATAACTTTATTTGGATTCATGATGTTCATAGGATCAATTGAAGCTTTTATAGACCGCATTAAGTTGATTTCAAGATTAGATTTATAATTAAGTAAATCAGCTTTCTTTAGGATGCCGACACCATGTTCTGCACAAATACTCCCATTAAATTCCATAGTGCAATCATAAACTGCTTTTGTAATTGATTTCCTAAATTTCTCAAACTCATTCACTGAAATATTTTTTGGTTGCGAAACATTAAAATGAACATTTCCATCACCTACATGACCAAAGGCCACTACTCTAGAGTTTGGTAGGATGTTCAAGACTGCCTTTTCTGAGTGCATGATAAAAGCAGAAACGTCGTTCGAAGGAACTGAAACATCGTGCTTAATAGTCCCACCTTCATTTTTTTGTGCCGCAGAAATTGAATCTCTGATCCTCCATAAAGATTCTTTTTCGCTTAAGTTTTTAGAAATTACCGCATCCTCGATATGTTTTTGTTTCACAAGCTCCATTAAATCATCATTAAAATCATCCATTGTTATTTGTGATGCTTCAACCAAAACATACCATGGATGGCTAGTGCTAAAGGGGTAATTAATATTTGATATATTGCGCCTAACAAATTTCATCGCTCTTTTTGAGATCAATTCAAATGTTTCTAAAGAATTTCCATATTTTTTATTCATTTCATAAAGAATATATTGAATGGATGACGTCTCATTGATACCTAAAAGAGCGGTAAATATTTCTCCAGGAGACGGATAAAGTTTAAGAGTTGCTGCAGTTATTATACCAAGAGTTCCTTCAGCCCCGATGAACAATTGTTTGAGATCATACCCAGAATTATCTTTCCTAAGACTAGATAGTCCGTTCCAAATATTACCACTGGGTAAAACAACTTCTAGGCCTAATACTTGAGCACGAGTAGTCCCGTACTTTAAAACGTTCGTACCACCCGCATTTGTAGAGATATTCCCTCCAATTTGACAGCTCCCTGATGAAGACATGTCTACTGGAAAAACTAAATTATGTTTACCTACTTCTTTTTGTACATCCTTCAATATACATCCGGCTTCCACTTCAATCGAAAAATTATTCCTAGAAATCTTTTTTATTTTATTTAATTTTTTTAGTGAGATTACAACTTGCAAACCAGATTTATCTGATATTGCCCCGCCGCAAAGGCCGGTATTTCCTCCCTGTGGAATAATTTCTATTTTATTCAAGGCGCATAATTTAACTATATGTGATACTTGCTCCACAGAGTCAGGTAGCAATACAATCAAAGGAATACCTTGTAGAATATCACGCCATTCAGTGGTATAGGCTTGCATCTGGTTAATGTCAGTAATCCAAGCATTTTTTGTAACAGTAGCCTTTAATTCTTTAAGAATAGAATCAGACATAATTAGATACTTACTTGTATATTTTTCTTATAAGTGCCCCAATCAATATTGCTGCCACACATAATCAATACAATATTCTTATCATTTAATCTATCTTTTAATGGACCCAAAAGAGCAGCTGTAGAAACGGCACAAGCCGGTTCGACTGCTAATTTCATTTCATCAAAAAGAATATTCATTGAGTTACTTATCTCACCATCATTCACCAAAAGTGATTGCGTTAAATTATCTCGACAGAATGCAAATGAAATCGGCATAGCAAACGGTGCGGCTAAACTGTCAGCAATCGTATTTAAATGAATGTTTTTTTGTGGCGCGTTCCTTTTAATACTCATATGTATTGAGCTAGCATACTGAGGTTCAATTCCATATATCTCTGAAGAAGGTAATCTTCCCCTAATATAAGATGAAAGACCGGCACAAAGACCGCCGCCGCCAATTGGAACAATAACGACATCCATCTCACCATTTTGTTCGCAGACTTCATAGCCTAGCGTGGCTGTTCCATTAATTATATTGACCCCCTCAAATGGATGAATAAAGGCTCTATGTTCTTTAGTTTTAATTGTTTGAACCATCTCAAATGCTGCATTCGCATCTGATGCAAATACGACTTCTGCACCTAATTTTCGACATGATTCTACTCGAAATTTATTTGATGTTTTAGGCATTACAACTTTTGCGTCAATACCGAGTGATCTTGACGCGTAAGCAATTGCTATCGCATGATTACCAGCACTAACAGCAGTAACGCCATTTAGCAATTCTTCATTACTTAATTTCAGTAATGAAGCCAATGCGCCGCGCAATTTAAAGGTACCTGTATGCTGAAGGAACTCTAATTTAGCAAAAATTCTTGTTTTATTAGAAAATCGTCGCTCTAGATTAAAACAACGAATCATTGGTGTGTTAATCAGATATCTATCTAAAGTTTCCCTTAATTCTTTAATTGCAATTAAGTCAACTGCAGTATTCATTACAATAATCCTAAGATATTTTTAGAAAATATTTGTTGATAACTCTTTAATCTAAAATTGGTCGGGACGGAGAGATTTGAACTCACGACCCCCACAACCCCATTGTGGTGCGCTACCAGGCTGCGCTACGCCCCGTTTTTTATATAATAAGAGTTAACTTTAATAATATTCAAATTAATGAATATCGATACTAGTTACGTAGAATCTTATAAATATCTTCAAGTTCAACACGTAACTGTTTGATTATCTGTTGACTTTTTGTGATATCAGACTTTGATTCATCACCTGTAAGTCGCTGACGGGCACCACCGATCGTAAATCCTTCATCATACAATAAGGCTCTTATCTGCCTGATGATAATCACATCTTTTCTTTGGTAATATCTTCTGTTTCCTCGGCGTTTTACTGGCTTTAATTGTGGGAATTCCTGCTCCCAGTATCTTAAAACATGAGCCTTAACTCCACATAATCTACTTGCCTCACCGATCGTAAAGTATCTCTTACCAGGAATTGGAGGTAACTCGTTATTATTCGCCGGTTCCAACATATCCCTCTACTTTATTTTTCAATTTCTGACCTGGTTTAAAAGTCACCACTCTGCGGGCTGAGATAGGAATATTTTCACCGGTTTTTGGATTTCTTCCCGGTCTCTGCTTCTTATCACGAAGATCAAAGTTACCAAAACCAGATAGCTTCACCTCATTTCCATTAGCCAGCGCAGATTTTAACTCATCAAAATAAAGCTCAACAAGTTCACGTGCCTCTCTCTTATTAAGTCCTAATTCGTTATATAACGATTCTGCTATGTCTGCTTTTGTTAATGCCATTGATGATTATTCTCTTAATTTAGCGGAAAATTTCTTTTCAAGTGAGATTATTACTTTTGAAATAATATCATCTGCAACTTGATCTGTAAGCGTGCGGGATTTTTCCTGTAAAATCAAGCCTAAAGCGATACTTTTTAGTCCTTCTTCTATGTTATTTCCCTCAAAAATATCAAATACCTTTACTGATTGGATAATCTCAGGCTCTATAAGCTTAATTGATTTAATTATATCTGACGCTTTGATGTCTTTTTCAACAATAACCGAAATATCCCTTCTTATTAGTGGGTACTTCGAGATAGGTTTAACATTCAGTAAGATAGATGGAAATGCTTTTACGATTTCTAGTTTAAATAGATAAACATCACGTTTAATAGAAAATCTCTTTCCCAAAGTTGGATGCAGCTTCCCTACAGAGCCAATTTGCTTTCCATTAAGAAGTAATTTAGCAGACTGCCCTTGTTGCAGAGCGATATTATCATCCGGCACAAATTCATATTCCATTTCACTTGAGCTAATCATTAAAAGTGATTCTAGATCACCTTTTATATCAAAGAAATCAACATTTTTAGACTTTTTTGACCAATGTTTGTCTCTTGATGGACCCGTTATCAGACCCGCAACTTGCTCAATCTCATTGTGACTATGATTAGTTTCTTCGAATACCTTACCAATCTCAAATAACCTTACACGATCAATTTGACGGGCAATATTCCTTGATGCTGCATTCAACAACCCTGGCCAAATCGACCCTCGCATAGTAGACATTTCACTTGATAATGGATTTGATAACCTCAATTTTGATTGCTTGCCAGTAATAAGTGTATTAATACTGTCATCAATAAAACTATAAGTAATTACTTCTTGATATTCTTTTGAGCACAAATGATTCGCAATTTTTTCAATATTTGCTAAACCGCTATCTAGTGGAAATAAGGATCGCGATGATACTTCGGTATGTTCAGGAATTTTATCAAATCCATATATTCGGGCTATTTCTTCGATTAGATCATCCTCTATCTCTAGGTCAAAACGATATGATGGAACCTCTACTACCCAACTATCTTTATTTTCTCGTATTTTTAAATGCAATCGTTTTAGAATTTCAGACACTTCCTGATAATGAATTTCATGGCCCAATATTCTTTCAAGGCGTCGAGCTGTTAATTTTATAGTACTTCCCTTTGGAAGATGATCTTCATTCTTAATATCAGTAATTTTGCCAGCATCGCCTCCGCATATTAATAGAAGTAATTCACAAGCGCGATTTATGGCTATTTTTTGAATCTCTGGGTCAACTCCTCTTTCAAATCTAAGGGAAGCATCGGTATGCATACCATAGCGACGTGCAACACCAGCCATAAATTTAGGCGGCCAATAAGCAGCTTCAAATAAAACAGACGATGTCTTTGATGAAACGGCTGTGGATAAACCGCCCATAATACCTGCCATACCAATTGGACCTGAATCATCAGTAATAACAATGGTATTTTTTTTAAGCTCAACCTTTGTTTCATCGAGCAACACCAACTGCTCATCCTCATTTGCAAATCTTGGGATGATTGTTCCATTTATTTTCGATAGGTCATAAGCATGAAGCGGTTGGCCTAATTCAATCATTACGAAATTAGTGACATCTACGACTGGATTAATTGACCTGATTCCCGATTTCCTGAGTTTCTCAGTCATCCAAATTGGAGTCGTTGATTCATTATTTATATTGACTATTGCTTGCGCTGAAAATCTCGGGCATAGATCAGGAAAAGCAGTTTTTATAGACTGCTCAACCGTTGCGGTTATATTATTTTTAATATTAAATTTGTACTTAATATCTTGACTTGAAGTAGCAGCCAAATCTCTCGCTACACCTAAAACAGAAAAACAATCACCTCGATTTGGTGTTAAATCTATGTCAATAACATGATCAGGTAAATTAAGATAACTAAGTAGGCTTGAGCCGATTTTAGCTTCTTGCGGTAATTCCATAATGCCATCTGAATCCAAACCCAAACTCACCTCCGAAGCAGAACAGAGCATACCAAAAGACTCGATGCCGCGAATTTCAGATTTTTCAAGTTTTAGGCCATTAGGCAGCATTTTACCAGGTAAAGCTAATATGGATTTCATACCCTGTTTTACATTAGGTGCTCCACAAACAATACTAATTCTATTTTTACCATCAGTTGTTACTTGGCATAAGCTCAATCGATCGGCATTAGGATGTTTTTCATAAGAGACAATCTGGGCAATTAAAATACCTTCCAACCCGCCACCATCAATCTCAAATGAATCTACCTCATGCCCTATCATGGTGAGTTTTGCTGAAAGCTCCTCTGATGATAAATCAATATCAATGATTTCTCTTAACCACGATTCAGAAAATTTCATCTACCTATACCAATACTTAGTTAAACTGTCGCAAGAATGATAAATCATTCTCAAAGAATACTCTCAAATCGTCAACTTGATAACGAAGCATTGCTAATCTTTCGATTCCCATGCCAAACGCATAGCCGCTATATAATTCAGGGTCTACTCCAGCATTTATCAAGACATTAGGATGTACCATCCCACAACCAAGAATCTCTAACCATTTACCTTCCCCCCAATGAATATCTACTTCTGCAGAGGGTTCTGTAAATGGAAAATACGATGGCCTGAAACGTAACTCGACATCCTTATTAAAAAAACAAGCTACGAACTCATGAAGCACGGCTTTGAGATTCGCAAAACTTACATTTTTATCTATGACCAGACCTTCTACCTGATGAAACATTGGTGTATGCGTTTGATCTGAGTCACATCTGTAAACTCGTCCAGGAGCAATAATTCTTATCGGCGCTCCTTGCGCTAGTAATGATCGAATCTGAACCGGTGAAGTGTGTGTTCTGAGTAATTTTCCATTATCCAAATAGAATGTATCATGCATAGCCCTAGCAGGATGATTATCCGGAATATTCAATGCGGAAAAATTATGATAATCATCTTCAATTTCAGGTCCAGATTTAACCTCAAAACCTGCGTTCTGGAATATCTCTTCTATCCTCAATCTAGTTAATGAAATAGGATGACGACCCCCTCTAGAAGAGGCATAACCGTCTAATGTTACATCAATTGAGTTTTTCTTTAGATTTTCTTCTAGCGCGTTTGCTTCAAGCTCGGTTTTACGTAATGAAACAGTTTTCATAAAAACTGATTTGGCTTTATTTATCTCTTCGCCAACAACCGGCCGTTTCTCTACAGGCAGGTCACCTAATAATTTCAGACTTGTAGTAAACTTACCTTTCTTGCCAACATACCTAACTCTAACTGCGTCAAGACTATTTAAATCAGGTGCTTTATCTACTTCCTGTAATGATATTTTTAATATTTCTGATATTTTCTTCATTGGATATATCAAGATATAACATTAATCGTTAACCATAGTGTAATGAAAGCATGCTTTAATCAAGTATCCGTAAGGGCAGATTTTGCTTGGTTTGCAATGGACTCAAATGCCGCTGGGTCATGTACCGCAATATCTGCAAGTACTTTTCTATCGACGATGATCTCAGCTTTATTTAGACCATTTATTAAGCGACTATAAGATAAACCATGTAATCTTGAAGCTGCATTAATCCTCGCAATCCATAGCGCTCTGAATTGACGTTTTCTCTGACGCCTATCCCTATAAGCATACTGGCCTGCTTTGATTACCGCTTGTTTTGCCGTTTTAAATAACTTGCTACGAGCCCCATAATAGCCTTTTGCTTTACCGAGGATCTTCTTGTGTCTAGCTTTCGCTGTAACACCACTTTTAACTCTTGCCATTATCCTATCCCCTATTAACTATATGGAAGCATGCGACGCACGCTCTTTACATCAGAAGCAGCCACTTGAAGCGTCAAGCCTAATTGACGCTTTCTCTTTGACTTCTTCTTTGTAAGGATATGATTTAGATGCGATTGCGCGCGTTTAAAGCCACCCTTCCCAGTTCTACGAAACCTTTTTGCGGCGCCTCGATTGGTTTTCATTTTGGACATTATATTTTCCTTATATTAAGCCTGATACATGATATCAATTACTTGAATCATGATAGGCGGGTATTGGTATAACTTTTTTAATAAAGATTATACCGTTACTCACTTTTTCTTTGGACCGAGAATCATCACCATTTGCCTACCCTCTAATAAGGGGGTTTGCTCTACTGACCCATAATCTTCCAAATCTTTTTTTACTCTTTCAATCAATTGTACACCTAAATCTTGGTGCACCATTTCTCTACCTCTATATCGCAAGGTAACTTTAACTTTGTCACCATGCTCAAGAAATTCCTTTAACTTCCGCAACTTAATCTGATAATCACCATCATCTGTGGTGGGACGAAACTTTATTTCTTTAACTTGCGTTCGCTTTGTTTTTCTTTTTGTATTTTGACCTTTTTTATTTATCTCAAACAGATATTTACCAAAATCCATTATTCTGCATACTGGTGGAGCGGCATTCGGTGATACTTCAACCAAATCAAGCCCTTCATCTCGCGCTATTTGAATTGCTAGATCTAATGCCATTACACCGGCTTGTTCTCCGGCAGAATCAATTACTCTAACCTCGGCAGCTGTTAATTCTTCATTTCGTCTAATTCGCTTTGTTGCTGCGATACTCCATACTCCTAGTATTTATTAATTTAAACTATATCGTTATTTATTAAAGGATATGAATTCTATATTCGAGCGCACCTAGAAACAAGGATTAATCGATTATATTTATATTTAATTAATGGTGGGCGATGGTGGTCTCGAACCACCGACCTCCACGATGTCAACGTGGCGCTCTACCCCTGAGCTAATCGCCCTGCTATCAATCAAACACTTTAATCATTAATTTCTCTCGATAGATTCAATATTATCAATCGTCTTAACATTTATAACTGTTCAGTTAACTATTCAAACCTAAAGCTCCGTCACGTAATCTTGAAATCTCATCCCTTAGTCTAGCAGCATCTTCAAACTCTAAATTACGAGCATGCTCCAGCATAGTATTTTCTAATTCATCGGCTTGTTTTAATAATTCAGCAGGTTTTAAGTTACTTTGAATAAACTTACTCTTATCATTTGGCCCTCGGCCAGGAACAGGATATGCACTTTCCATAATATCAGCAACTTTTTTAATTATGCTTTTTGGTGTTATATTATTTTTCTTATTATATTCAGTTTGGTGAGCTCGTCGACGATCTGTTTCATCAATTGCTCTTTGCATTGAGCCAGTAATTTTATCGCCATAAAGTATCGCTTTCCCCTCAATATTTCTTGCCGCCCTTCCGATCGTCTGAATTAAAGACCTATCGGACCTCAAAAAACCTTCTTTATCGGCATCTAGTATTGCAACTAAAGATACTTCTGGCATATCTAAACCTTCTCTCAGCAGGTTAATACCAACTAATACATCAAAAACACCTAACCTTAAATCACGAATTATCTCTGTTCTCTCAATTGTCCCTATATCAGAATGAAGGTACCGAACTCTAACTCCATGCTCATCAAGGTAATCTGTCAAATCTTCTGACATTCTCTTTGTGAGAGTTGTAATAAGAACACGATCACCATTTTTTACTCTATTACCAATCTCTGATAAAACATCTTCGACTTGATTTTGAGCTTTCCTTACCTCGATGATCGGATCAACTAATCCTGTTGGTCTTACCAATTGCTCAACAACCTTATCTGTATTCTCACCCTCATATTTACCTGGTGTTGCTGAAACGAAAATTGTTGCAGGAACCATTTTTTCAAATTCATCAAAACGTAATGGCCTATTATCAAGTGCCGATAAAAGCCTAAATCCATATTCTACGAGTGTTTGCTTTCGCGACCTATCACCCTTATACATCCCACCCAACTGAGGTATTGTGACATGACTTTCATCAATAATAAGGAGAGCATCATCAGGTGCGTAATCGAATAAACACGGGGGAGGCTCGCCTTCATTGCGACCCGAGAGATAACGTGAATAATTTTCTATCCCCTGACAGTAGCCTAGCTCCCTTATCATCTCAATATCAAACAAAGTTCTTTGTTCCAGTCTTTGAGCTTCGAGTAATTTATTATTCCCCCTCAATTGTTCTAGGCGGGTTTTCAACTCTCTCTTTATATCATCAATGGCGTTCATTAATTTTTGACGTGGAGTGACATAGTGCGTCTTAGGAAAAACGGTAACTCTTGGAACAGACCTACTTACCACACCAGTCAATGGATCAAAATATGAAATTCTCTCGATTTCGTCATCAAATAATTCAATTCTGACTGCTTCTCGCTCTGATTCAGCCGGAAATATATCAATTAATTCACCTCTTACGCGAAAACAACCTTGTGACAAGTCCACCTCATTCCTCTTGTACTGCATTTCAGCTAATTTTCGTAAAATCTTTCTTTGATTAATCCTTTCGTTCATTGAGAGATGCAGCACCATACTAAAATAAGCTTGAGGATCGCCTAATCCATAAATCGCTGAGACTGTCGCCACAATTATGGTGTCAGTTCTCTCTATAAGCGATTTAGTAGCAGATAGCCGCATTTGCTCTATATGCTGATTAACCGAAGCATCTTTCTCTATAAAAGTATCTGAACTTGGAACATATGCTTCTGGTTGGTAATAATCGTAGTATGAAACGAAGTATTCTACGGAATTGTTTGGGAAAAATTCACGCATCTCCCCATAAAGTTGAGCGGCTAATGTTTTATTTGGAGCTAAAATTATTGCTGGTCTTTGGGTTAATTTAATTATATTTGCCACAGTAAATGTCTTACCTGAGCCCGTGACACCAAGAAGCGTTTGCTTTGATAAGCCATCATTCAAGCCTTCCACCAATGATGATATTGCTGCCCCTTGATCACCAGCTGGTTTATAATCTGATACGAGATTAAAATTATCACGATTATCTGGATTTTTATCTTTTAGAAGATTTGTGGATTGTCGTACCATATTAGAATTTTACCAAAGGGAACTTATTAAATGCCATTAGTTTCAGAAAGAATGAGTCGAGTCATGCCTTCAGCTACGAGCGCTGTCCTAAATCTGGCAGCACAATTAAGCGAAGAAGGAAAAGATATTATCAGCCTTGGTGCAGGAGAGCCAGACTTTGAAACTCCTTTACATATTAAAGATGCCGCCATAAAAGCAATCCATGACGGTTTCACAAAATACACAGCTATTGATGGATGCGCAGATTTAAAAAATGCTATCCAAGAAAAATTTCAACGTGACAACAATTTAAAATATTCTCATGATGAAATATTAGTCTCATCTGGCGCAAAACAAACTTTATTTAACCTTTGTATTGGACTTCTAAGTAAGGATGATGAAGCAATTATTCCGAGTCCTTATTGGGTATCATACCCAGATATGGTTCGAGTAGCAGACGGTAAACCAATAATAATAAAAACCGGCATTGAAGATGACTTTAAAATCACCTCCGAACAACTCAAGCAAAATATAACAAAAAAAACAAAATTAATTTTTTTGAATAGCCCATCTAATCCAACAGGTAGTTGTTATTCCAAAGATGAATTAATTGAACTATCAAAAGTACTAATTAATTATCCGAAAATAATAATTGCGGTCGATGATATTTATGAAAAGATTTATTGGGGTAAAACACCATTTTATAGTTTGGCAACGGTAGCACCAGAACTAAAAAATCAAATAGTAACTATTAATGGTGTTTCAAAATGCTACGCGATGACTGGCTGGAGGATCGGCTATGCAGGAGGACCAAAAGAAATAATTCGTGCAATGAAAACAATCCAAAGCCAATCTACTGGTAATCCATGCAGTATCTCTCAGATTGCTGCAATTGCAGCATTAAATGGTGATCAATCATGCATACAAGAAATGAATGTTGCTTATCAAGATCGAAATAACTTTCTAGTAGAAGCGTTAAATACCATCCCAGGTTTTGAGTGTAAAAAAGCTGATGGTGCATTTTATGCTTTCCCAAAGGCAATCGATGCAATCATTCAAAAAGGATTAAGAGATGACGTTGCATTGGTTGGCTTAATTCTCAAAGAAACTGGTGTCGCGATGGTTCCAGGCACTCCTTTTGGTGCGCCTGGCTACATAAGACTCTCATTTGCCTGTTCTAAAGAGGATCTAATAGAAGCAATAGATCGTATTAAAAGAATACTAATCTAGTATATAAAGTTATTACTAAAACATTTTATGACGAATACTTGACTTGAGAGAGTGGCTGAATCAGAATCCTGATCCTGTCTTATTTATTTTGATCCCCGGTAGCTCAGTTGGTAGAGCGGTTGACTGTTAATCAACTTGTCGCTGGTTCGAGTCCGGCCCGGGGAGCCATTTTTTACTTTTATTTTAATCAACTAAAGTTCCAATAAACAGCTCCTTATCTAGAAGTTATTTCATTAACTTAATATTTGATCAAGAGCGATTACAAGCCGATCTAATTCATCATTGGTATTGTAATGTGTCAACGAAATCCTTACGGCACCATTGTATTGATCTAACATCAGTAAGTCAGATAAACGACGAGCGTGAAAATCACCGTATCTAATTCCAATCTTGTATTTATCCATGGCAAAGCAGATTTTATCTGAAAGCTTTTTATTGATCGTGAAGGCAATAGTTGGAACTCTAGCTATATCATTGCCGTTATCAATACCAATAATATTACAGTCATTGCGACTTCTTAAATAATCCAATAATTTACAACAAAGATTAGTTTCATGATCAGCTATTAAAGTAAAGGCTCTTTCAATTTTTTCTCGATGCGATCCATTCTGCTTGTCGCGAGAGCCTAATTCAATCAAGTAATCAACAATGGCACCCGAAGCATAGGATAATTCATAATTCGCGTTACCTGGTTCCATTTTTGCAGGAATTTTATCTTTTCCATAAAAATAATGATAAAGGTTATCGAGTTCTATCATATGGTCCATACGACAATACAATGCAGCATGATGCGGGCCGAAAGTCTTATAAAGACTAAAAGCATAAAAGTCCACATCCCAATCTGTAACGTCAACAGCGCGATGAGGTGCATAAGCAACAGCATCTACACAAACCATAGCTCCATGATCATGAATAAATTGTGTAAATTTCTTTACGGGATTTATTGTACCGACGATATTCGAAACATGGGTAAAAGCGACTAACCTAGTTTTACTAGTAATTATCTCCTTTAGATCATCTAAATGAAGAGCGTGAGTATCAGTATTAATATCCCAAAATTTTATTATTACTCCCAGCTTTTCTAATTCGAACCAAGGTCCAATATTTGATTCATGATCCATTGAAGTAACTATTACTTCGTCACCTTTTCTAAATTGACCTGCCAAAGATTTAGATAAAAACTGAAGTAATACAGTTGTCGATGGGCCAAAAACTATCTCTTCTGTTAGTTTTGCATTGAATAACGTTGCTATATTGCGCCTTCCCTCATTAAATGCAGCAGAGGCGGCTTGCGAGGGCTCATAACTGCCACCTAGTTGTACATTATTCGAATAATAGTATTCATTTACTTTATCAACGCATCCTTTTAATATTTGCGTTCCTCCAGCGTTATCCATAAACACCCATTCATTATCAAGCGCAGGAAACTGACTCCTTACAAAATCTAAATCTAATGTCATCGATTTAACTTTTTACTCATCATAATAATCAATCCTTTAGAATAAATTTTAAAAAAGTTTGCGTACGTTTTTCTTTGGAATTATCAAATATTTGCATTGGGCTCCCGCGTTCAACAATAATACCACCATCCATAAAAATAACGTTATCAGCGACTTGTTTAGCGAAGCCCATTTCATGAGTAACAATAATCATAGTAACGCCCATACTCGCGAGGTTCTTAATAACATCCAAAACCTCGTTAACCATCTCTGGGTCAAGTGATGAAGTAGGTTCATCAAATAAAATAATTTTTGGCTTCATTGCCAAGGCTCGAGCAATCGCAACTCGCTGTTGTTGCCCACCTGAAAGTTGATAGGGATATTTTTCAGCTTGATCTCTGATACCAACTTTTTCAAGAAGATCATAAGCAATATTTTTGGCATTATTTTGAGACATTTTTGTTGCGCGCATTGGGCCGAGCATAATATTTCTTAATATAGTCAAATGCGGAAAGAGATTAAAATTTTGAAATACCATACCAACTTCTGTTCGGATATTTTTAAGGCCCCTTCCTTTTTTAACTAAATTTCCATTTACTATTATTTCTCCTAAATTATCATATTTTTCTAGATAATTAATGCATCTAATCAATGTAGATTTTCCAGAACCAGATGGTCCAATGATACAAAGTACTTCACCCTCATAAATTTTTAAATTTATATTACTGAGCGCACAAAAATTATTATAATGTTTGCTTACATTTTTGAGCTCTATTAAAGGTTTCATGACCGCCCTCTAGAATTATATTTTTTCTCAAGGCGAGTTACCCATAAAATCATCGGCAGTAGCAATGCTAAGTAAATTATCGCTGAAACAATCAAGGGAGTTGGGTTAGCGGCAATTGCCTGGGCTTGTGTGGCCTGCTTAAGAAGATCAGGTAAGGCTACGATAGAA
Source organism: Woeseiaceae bacterium (assembly GCA_028822065.1). Lineage (GTDB taxonomy): Bacteria > Pseudomonadota > Gammaproteobacteria > Steroidobacterales > Woeseiaceae > SP4260. The sequence goes on from JAPKEL010000005.1 coordinate 56,457, forward strand.
GCAAGAGCAGTATCTTTTAGAACATTTATACAATTATTAGTTAATGGTGGTGTCACTATTTTTATAGCTTGGGGTAAAATTACATCTCTCATTACATGATAACGACTCAACCCAATTGCTTGAGCAGCTTCAAACTGACCTTTAGGAATTGCCTCAATACCTGAACGAAAAATCTCTGCAAAATATGCTCCTGATACTATGACCAAAGAAAAAGCAGCTGCATTAAACGGTGATAACCTGATACCAACAAATGGAAACGCATAAAAAACTATAACTAACAATACTAGAAGTGGAATTGATCTAAAGATATTAATATAAGCTTTTGCTAGTATTTTTATAAAAATCGGAGAATATAATCTGATAAGTGATAAGAAGAGGCCCCAAATCAATCCAAGAAAAATACTAATTAGACCGAGTTGTATTGTTATAAAAAAACCCTTGATAAGCATTGGATAGGTATCTAAAAATACTTGCTTATTTAAAAATGTTTCACTTAAATTTAAATTTAATTTAACATCTGATAAAGGCATTTCTGTAATTTTTACAGTAGAACTATTTGAATCAGCAAATTTACCAAACCATTTTTTATGCAAATTATTTAAGCTGCCATTTCGCTTCATCTCACTTATGACTTCATTTATTTCAATTGCTAAATCATTATTCTTTCGAAGCATCATTGAATAATTACCACCAGTTAATATTTTTTCTGTAACGTTTAAATTTGGCTTATCTTTCGTGTAATACAATAAAGCAGGGATATCGCTAATATAACCAGCAACTCTCCCAATTACTAAATCAAGCATTGCAGGAACGAGCCCCTCATATCTTCGAATTTCAGCAAATTTATATTTCTCTTTATTTGCCGTTGTCCAAATATCACCGGTCGACCCTGTATCAACAGCAACAATCTCTCCCTCAAGGTCGTAAAGATTTTTAATTTTACCATTATTGAGTACAGTTAGAGATTGATCGCTATCAAAATAAGGTTGCGTAAAAGAAACTGATTCTAATCGTTTCTCTGTGATGGTAATTGAAGAAATTGCTAAATCAATTCGACCTGATTGAACTGCAGCAAATAGGCCGTTAAATGGGATATTAACTATATTTATTTTACGTTTAAGTTGGTCTCCGATCTGATTTATAAGATCTATCTCGAAGCCAATATAAGTACCATCTTTATCCTGAAATTCCCAAGGGACGTTCCCTATGTTTGCTCCAACGAGAATATTGTCGTTATCTATATTTTTGGAATACAGATTCAAAGGCAATAAAAATGCAAACATAATGATCTTAGTTATCAAAAAATTATTACTTAAAATAATATTCTCACAAAGTTAAGTTAGTATATAAAATCCTAACTATCGATCGCTTTTCTTTGCAGCAAAGAGTCAAATTTAACACTTAAGAAAGGTCTTTGAGTCTCCCATTGCTTGCAACTTGGACATTGCCAAAGTAGTTTTTGGCTCGAAAAACCACATTCATTACACTGATAACGTGGATTAGACGTTGCAAGCACCTTTAAACCTTGGCGAATCTTAGCCATTGTTTCAATTTTAACGCTCGAATTAGATCGAATGATATCATTAGCACTTATAAATTCAGACAGCGCATTATCATCTTGTATATACCTCTCAATACACAGATCAATAATATTTGAGCCATTGATATCACTGACTATTGCAGTGTAGGCAATTGCATTCATCATTTTAGGATTTTTCTCTAGAATTAATGATAATTTTGCATCAAATTCAATTAATCTATCTTGTTTCGTATAGATATCAAATAATAAAGGTAATGATTCGGTAATTAAGTAACTATTTTTATTTAAAATATCACAATAAACATTAGCCGCAGAATTTAAATCACCCAAAATAAGGGCGATTTTGGCACTAACCAATTCTAATCGTAATGTCTTTTTGTTGTGACTTTTAAAAGATTTCACCAAAGAAGAGGCTTTTTCGTAATCCTTATTAGCAGCTGCTTCTTCAGCTAGTTCGCAAATATAATGTGATATTTGATGGTCAAACGAAACATCGCCTTTAATTTTATATGATTTTTTTGATACACCTATCGCTTTTTGCCATTCCTTTTCTTGCTCATAAATATCAATTAATTTCGTTAAAGCCTCCAATTTATATTCAGAATCGTCTGATAAACGAATAAACAATATTTCCGCCCGATCGAGTAACCCTGCATGCTGATAATCTCTCGCTAATGAATAAAATGCATGATTTCTCTGCTCACTAGATATATCAGGTCGAGCAATAATATTTTGATGTATTCTAATGGCTCGGTTAACTTCCCCTCTTTTCCGAAAAAGGTTTCCTAAAGCAAAGTGTGTCTCAATTGTCGTATTATCAACTCTAACCATCTCCAAAAAATGCTCAACAGCTTGATCAGTCTGTTCATTAAGGAGAAAATTTAATCCCTTTAAATAATCAATATTTAATGGTGGCTGCTCATCTCGCTCGCCAAAATAACCCAATAACCAGCCTGTTGCAGCTAGAATTAAAAAAATTGCGGCTAAGATGAAAGTTGATTCAGTTGGCATCTTCTAGAGGTTTTTGTCTTAATAGCTCGATTTCTTTAATTTTCTCTTTTATTAGAGATTTAGATACACGACGCTCATTTAAGAGTTTGAGGATATAAAGAGAGCAACTCAACACCCCAAAAAACCAACCGGTAAATAAAATTACAGCAAATATGATACTAGCTGACGAAGTAAACTGAATGACCTCTAAATTAATCGATATCAACTCAGAATTATTATTGTTAAACCATAATGTCGCAACGAATATAAAAATTATTAGTAATATTAGAGCTATTTTTTTTATCATTGCATATCCATATAAACTCGTTTATTTACTTATAATGAAATTGCAACATTCTAAGTTTATTCATAGCTACATATAGAACATTCATCCATTTATAACTTGATCTTTACCCTCATTGACTTGTAACTTAAGATCTTTTCCAGGCTTGAAGTGCGGTACATGCTTTCCTGATAATGCTACAGGCTCACCTGTTTTTGGGTTACGCCCAATCCTTGCTGGCCTATAATGAAGTGAAAAACTCCCAAACCCCCTAATTTCGATCCTCTCGCCATAAGACAATGTCTCGCTCATTAGACTTAATATATGCTTAACAGTTAACTCAACATCTTTAGACGGCAAGTGATCTTGTTTACAAATCATACTTTCAATAATTTCTGATTTTGTCATTTTACTCTAAGCTCCATATTACTTTTCACTCGTTAGGTTATGTTAGCAATAAATAGATGCAAGAGTAACCAGAATTATAAAATAACTACTTTTTACTCATTTTTTCTTTGAGTAATTCCCCGAGCGTTGTAGTACCGGATGATGCAGTCGATGAGTCATTCTGATAACTCGATAACGCTTCTTTTTCATCGTGCTCTTCTTTTGCTTTAATAGACAGTGAAACTAAACGATTTTTCCTATCGATGTTTATAATCTTCGCTTCAATATCATCCCCGATTTTAACCACATTTCTTGCGTCATCCATTCTTTCTTTCGACAGCTCAGATACATGCATCGATGCATTCACACCTTCTCCAATATCAATAAGGATACTTTGCGCCTCTACTTCAGCTACTTTACCTTTTATTAATGAATTTTTTGGATGCTCTGAGAGCCACTTAGTAAAAGGATCTTCATTTAATTGCTTAATACCAAGTGAAATCCGCTCCCTCTCTGAATCTATAGCCAAGACTATAGCTTTAATCTCTTGACCTTTTTTGTAATTATGGACCGCTTCCTCACCACTTACATCCCAAGATAGATCAGACAAATGAACCAAGCCATCAATTCCACCTTCTAGGCCAATAAATACTCCAAAATCTGTAATTGATTTAATTTGACCATTAACTGTATCGCCTTTCTTAACCTTCTCTGAAAACTCAGCCCAAGGATTTTCCTGACATTGTTTTACACCTAATGAGATTCTTCGGCGTTCTTCATCAATCTCTAGCACCATAACCTCAACTTCTTGTCCAACCACAACCAATTTTGCAGGGTTTACATTTCGATTGGTCCAGTCCATTTCAGACACATGCACTAAACCCTCAACCCCTTCTTCAATCTCTACAAAACAACCATAATCAGCAATATTAGTTATTTTGCCTAGTAATTTAGTGTTAACGGGATAGCGATTTTTAATTGCATGCCAAGGATCTTCACCAAGTTGCTTTATACCTAGTGATACCCTCTGCTTTTCTCGCTCATACTTAAGAATTTTTACATCTACTTCATCACCAACATTAACGATCTCAGAGGGGTGTTTTACACGTTTCCATGCCATATCAGTAATATGTAATAAACCATCAATACCCCCAAGATCAACAAATGCACCGTAATCCGTTAGATTCTTTATTATTCCTTTTACAGTAATACCTTCCTGAATACTTTCAAGTAATTCAGATCTTTCCGCGCTGTATTCAGATTCTACGACAGCTTTTCTTGATACAACAATATTATTACGCTGCTTATCTAATTTGATAACTTTGAATTCTAAGGTTTTACCTTCGAGGTAAGAAGGATCTCTTACGGGCCGCACGTCAACGAGTGAGCCGGGAAGGAAGGCTCTAATGCTTTCTATTTCAACAGTAAAGCCACCTTTTACTCTACTGCTTATCAATCCTTCTATAACTTCATCTTTATCATGCGCCTCTTGGAGATTAATCCATGATCTAGCTCTGACAGCCTTTTCTCTAGACAGGCGAGTCTCTCCAAAACCATCTTCGACTGCATCAAGTGCAACCTCAATTTCATCGCCAACAGATATATCATTTTTCTCTGATTGAAATTGATCTATCGGGATAACAGCTTCAGATTTAAGGCCAGCAGAAACAACTACTACATCAGTATTTATTTCGACAATTGTGCCAGTTATAATGGTACCAGGCTTAATATTCTTACTAGCAAAACTTTCTTCAAATAATTCAGCGAAACTTTCAGACATTTTATATTCCAAAGAATTTACATTAGATTAAATTCTTATTATATCGCTATGCAACTTCCTTGCTACCAGCGGTTACCAAAATTATCCCTACGTCATGCAGGAAGATGTTATACATAAACCATTTAATCAATCTGAATATTTATGTAATTTAATAATTTCCTCAGATACTTCTTTTATCGACATTTTACTTGAATCAATTATGCATGCATCACTAGCTGGAACTAAAGGTGCATGCTCTCTCTCTTGATCCTGCTTATCGCGAATAGAAATATCTCTTGAAACGGCGGTGAGGCTAACATTAATGCCTAGTTCTTTCAACTGTTTATGTCTTCTTTTGGCTCTTTCCTCAAGGCTTGCGGTTAAAAATATCTTTAAACCTGCTTCAGGAAAAACAACAGTACCCATATCTCGTCCATCTGCTACTAAGCCAGGAGTCTCGATAAAGCTTCTCTGCAAACTTATTAATTCACCTCTCACTGAAGGATATCTAGCAACAATTGATGCATCTATACCGCATTTTTCATCTCTTACTAGACTCGTAATATTCTCTTGATTTAAAAAAATTAATTGCTCACCATTACAGGAAATATCGAAATTTATATTTAACGAAGAGAGCATAGTTTTTACATCAACCTCATTATTGATATTTAAATTATATTTTCTCACTGCAAAAGCGGTAATTCGATACAAAGAGCCACTATCTAAAATTTTCCAGCCCAGTATATTTGCGACCTCTTTTGAGATAGTTCCTTTTCCTGATCCACTGGGCCCATCTATAGTTATAATAGGTATATTCATTGAATTATAGGGCTTGTCTTTCATTGGGCTCCTGAATCGAAATAGCAACCCCTATACCTTGCATCAGATTAACAAAACCAGGAAAAGAAGTGTCAATATTCTCAATATCTTTTATTTTAATTGCATTATTCGCCCCTATTGCTGCCACTGCAAATGACATTGCAATCCGATGATCTCCGTAACTATCTACCTCACCACCATTAAATTTACTATTAGCAATAGTTACACCATGTTTTTGTTCTTTGACTGAAACACCTAGATTTTGCATTCCCTCACACATTGTTTTTATCCGATCGCTTTCCTTGTAACGTAACTCGTCAATTCCACTTATCCTTGTAATACCATCGGCGTATGCGGCCAAAATAAAAATAATTGGAAATTCATCTATTGATAGAGATACTAGATCTGGGTTATCAATATCAATACCTTGTAAACGAGAGGATTCAAGATGAATGTCTGCAACAGGCTCATTGCCAAATGACCTAATATTGCTGAGCTCTATCTTAGCACCCATTTGTTTGATAATAGTTAAGAACCCAATTCTGGTGGAGTTAATACCGATATCTCGAAGAATTAATGATGATTTAGTTGATATCAAAAATGCAGCTATCAAAAATGCTGCTGAAGAAAAATCGCCAGGAATTTGCATATCCAAAGATTGTAATTTCTCAGGTTGCTTCATTATTATTTTGTTATCACGATTCAGGATTGAGCATTTCATTACCCTTAGCATTCTTTCCGAATGATCTCTTGTAATATTAGGCTCAATTATTGTTGTTTCGCCATTCGCATAAAGAGAAGCCAGTAGAATCGATGACTTGACTTGTGCGCTAGCCAGAGGCATTTCATAAAGAATACTCGAAATATTCTTATTACCCATTAAAATGATGGGAAGGCAACCTGAGCAACTTTCAATTTCTGCACCCATCTCTTTTAAGGGTCTAATGATTCTACTCATTGGTCTTTTAGACAAAGACGAATCGCCAATCAATACTGAATCAAATTTTTGGGCAGATAATAGACCGGTCAGGAGTCTTACGGCAGTCCCAGAGTTGCCCAAATCAATCGGAGTGGTAGATTTTTTTAACCCCATTAATCCAACACCATGTACGATTAAATCAGTATCATTATGCTCAATTTTTACACCCATCTTGACAAAAGCCTCAAGGGTAGCCAAACAATCATTACTCGATAAAAAACCAGTAAAATGAGAGACTCCATCAGCAATCGCGCTAAAGATTAATGCTCTATGAGATATAGATTTATCGCCAGGTACGGATATTTCGCTATCTTTTAACTTCGATGGTGAAACGTAAAAATTCATAAATTTATTTTTACTAATTTACCGCTTTTGGATACGCGCCCAGAACTCTATATAATGAACAATTTTTTCGCACCTTTTCTAATACAGGCGTTAGAGATGATTCATCAGCATGACCATCAACATCAAGAAAAAAAACATAATCCCAGTTTTTTCTATGTGAGGGCCGTGATTCAATTCTTGTGATATTGATATTATTAGTAGAAAAAGGTTCAAGAATTGAATAGAGAACACCTGCACCAGTTTTTGTGTCATCTGCAGATAGTAAAATTGTAGTCTTATCATTACCGCTCTTCGCTATCATATCCCTACCTACTACCAAGAAACGCGTAGTATTATCTGATCGATCTTCGATACTTCTAGTCAAAACATTAAGATCATAGATATCAACCGCTGTATCTCCACCAATGGCCGCGGTTCCCTTTTCATCCCTTGCTCGCCTAGCACCAACTGCATTACTACTGACCCCAATAAGTTCAACTTCAGGAAGATATTCTCGAACCCATCCTCTGCACTGAGCTAATGCTTGCTCATGAGCACAAATTCGTTTAATTTTATTCAAATCTTTCATTTTCCCAATTAGATGGTGCTCGATTCTAAGCTCGATTTCTCCGCATATTTTGAGCGGAGAAGAAAGAAACATATCAAGAGTATTATTCACGGTTCCTTCAGTGGAATTCTCAATAGGCACAACCCCAAAATCAGCAGCATGGCTTTCTACTTCATGAAAAACTTCATCAATAGCGCCATAAGGTAAGGCTCTGACTGAGTGCCCGAAATGCTTATAAACGGCTGCTTGAGTAAAAGTACCTTCAGGGCCTAGGAAACCGACCTTCAATGGTTCTTGCTGAGCCAAGCAAGCCGACATAATTTCTCTAAACAATCGAACCATTTCCTCATCTTTTAATGGCCCTTGGTTTCTTTTAAGAACAGATCTAAGGACATCAGCTTCGCGTTCTGGTCGATAGAAATCTGTAGAAGTTCCATTTTTGTTTTTTGATAAACCGATATTTTTTGCAAGCCCGGCCCTTTGATTTATTAAGCCTTGAATCTGGATATCAATAGAGTCAATATCCTCTCGAATACCCGTCAAATTCATTGTAGTTGATTTGTCTTTTTTGTTCATTTGTTTAATTTGAAGTTAAAATAAATATATACGCTAACATGTTGTAATTAAATATAAAAACTTTAATTCAAGCATTGCCAATATTACGCACAGCGAGGACGCCTTCTATACTAAAAATTTCATTAACAATTGCGTCTGGGATCTCTGCATCTAAATCAACAATTGTATAAGCCAGATTACCAATGGATTTATTTAACAGATCTTCAATGTTTAATCCAGCTGATGCTAGGCATGTTGATATCTGCCCGACCATATTTGGAATATTTTTATTAGCAATCGTCAATCTATATGCTTTCATTCTTGGCAAGGCAACACTAGGAAAATTAACAGAATAACTTACATTTCCATTTTCTAGATAATCTTTAAGATTTTCAACAACCATAATTGCACAATTTTGCTCGGCTTCAATTGTCGATGCCCCAAGATGAGGTAAAGCTATAACTTTACTATGCTTAATCAGCAGAGGTTCCGGAAAATCACATACATAACTTCTTAAGCTACCTTCATCCAGTGCCTTCAAGACTGCTTCAGAGCTTATTACTCCTGCTCTTGAGAAATTTATTAAAATTGAATTTTTCTTCAGTAAATTTAAGCATTTTTTACTAATTAAATTCTTCGTTCCAGCAACTAAAGGAACATGAATCGTTACTGCATCGGATCTTAGAAAGATATCATCCAGATTTTCAACTTTTTCTACGCCTGATGATAGTTTCCAAGCATTATTAACAGTTACTTTAGGATCGAAGCCGATCACTTTCATTCCTAGGGCTAAAGCTGCGTTAGCAACATGGACGCCTATGGCACCTAAGCCTATGACTCCGAGCGTCCTACCCGGTAATTCGATACCAGCGAATTGCTTTTTTCCAGATTCAATTAATTTCTTTAGCTCATCACCATCACAATCAATCGAGCGAACGAAATCTCTAGCATTGCAAATATTTCTTGCTGATATTAACAATGCAGCAATTGTTAATTCCTTTACAGCGTTTGCATTAGCACCTGGCGCATTAAAAACAGGGATGCCACGATTACTCATCAAATCTACAGGTATATTATTCACGCCCGCGCCAGCTCTAGCAATTGCTTTAACTGAATTTGAGATCTCAAATTCGTGTAAATCATATGATCTTAGAACAATCGCTGTCGGATTATCTATCTTATTAGCGAGGCTATAGTTTTCAGTGGAAAATCTATCCAGACCCTCTTTAGCAATGTTATTTAATGTTTGAATTTTATGCATATTATATTTGATAAAAATTAGATATTTTTAACTTCGAATTTATCCATAAATGTAATAAGATCAATAACAGCATCAATACCTACTGCATTATATATAGATGCCCTCATGCCGCCAACACTTCGATGTCCTTTTAAATTGACTAGGCCTGCTTGATTTGATTCAAGCAGGAACTTCTCCTCTATTGATTTATTCTTCAGTAAAAATGGGATATTCATTCTTGAGCGATGATCTTCGTTTACTGGATTAAAATAGAGTCTTGATTGATCAATGTACTGATAAAGTAATTCAGATTTTTTTTTATTAATCTTTTCAATAGCGCTTAGACCACCTATGTCTATCAAATACTCAAACACGAGTCCAGCTGCATACCATGAAAATGTCGGAGGGGTATTCGACATCGACCCAGAATCAACATAAGTCTTATAATTCATGAGATTGGGAATATCCTCTGCCGCTTGCCCCACTAAATCATCCCTAACGATAACTAAAGTAAGCCCCGCAGGACCAATGTTCTTTTGTGCCCCAGCATATATCAATCCGTACTCCGAGACATTTATTTCTCTTGAAAGAATCGAGCTAGACATATCTGAAACAATCGGGACATTATTTGATTTAGGTGTAAAATTATATTCCACACCACCGATAGTTTCATTTTCCGTAATATGCAAATAGGCTGCTGCAGAGTCTTTATTCCACTCTTTTTCATCGATTATTGAGCTGTAATTATCATCCTTTGAATCACATACAATATTGACTTGATTAAATTTAGAGGCCTCTTTCGCTGCTTTCTTACCCCAGCTTCCAGTGATGGCATAATCCACAATTGTATTTCTCTGAGCTAAGTTCAGAGCTACCATTGAAAACTGAAGAGTCGCGCCACCTTGCAAAAATAATACATGGTAGTTGTCTGGTATATCAAGTAATAACCTAAGATCAGATTCGGCTTTTTCAGCTATATGGGTGAATGATTTACCCCTATGACTTGCCTCCATGACAGACATTCCACTGTCTTCCCAATCAAGCAAATCATTTTGAATTTTAATTAAAACTTCTAAAGGCAAAGCGCTTGGGCCTGCAGAAAAGTTATGCACACGCGACATCTATCTAAATCCTTTATTTGACAATCATAAGGACCAAGCTAATTAAATCAATCATCATCACCATCATCCTCAATCGCTTCTATACCAGCTAAACCTACTAGCTTTTGGTCATCGATCAGCCTGATTAGAGTCACACCTTGTGTGTTCCTACCCACAATAGAGATACCCTCTACAGGCGTTCTAACTAAGGTACCATTTGAGCTAATTAACATGATTTCATCACCCTCATCAACTTGAAGCGCACCCACAGTGAGCCCATTCCTATCTGATGTTTTAATTGCAATTACACCTTGACCACCTCGTTTCTGAGTTGAAAATTGATTAATTTTCGTCCTCTTGCCATACCCGTTTTCTGTTGCGGTCAGCAACAATCCATCATTAACAATACACAGAGCAATAACTCTAAAATCTTTTTTCAATCGAATGCCCCGAACACCAGAAGCAGTCCTCCCAGTAGCTCTTACATCTTTCTCATTGAATTTAATTGCTTTACCATTATTCGCTACCAAAAGAACCTCATTCTCTCCATTGGTTATAGCGACATCAATCAAATCATCACCTTTAAGACCAATAGCTATAATACCGTTTGACCTGGGCCTTGAAAACATCTTAAGGGGCGTCTTTTTGACAGTCCCATTACTTGTCGCCATAAACACATATGCATCTTCAGTGAATTCTCTAATTGGCAAAACAGCACTTATCCTCTCATCATCATCAAGAGGCAATAGATTAATTATCGGCTTACCTCTAGCTCCTCTACTTGCTTGTGGTACTCGGTAAACCTTGATCCAATATATTTTTCCCTTGCTAGAGAAACACAAGAGAGTGTCATGTGTATTTGCTACAAATAACTTATCTATAAAATCTTCATCTTTCATTTTAGTGGCTGATCTCCCTCTGCCACCTCGTTTTTGTGCCTGATACGTGTCTGATGATTGCGCTTTGATATAGCCACCATGAGACAAGGTTACTATAACCTCTTCATCTGGTATTAAATCCTCATCCATTAAATCCGTGTAGTCTTGATTAATCTCGGTTCGTCTCAGCTCTCCATATTCTGTGACTATTTCATTTAATTCGTCACGAATAACTTGAAGCAAAACATCTGTATCCGAAAGAATACCTAATAGCTTTTTAATCAATTCTAAGATATTTTTATATTCATCTAAAATTTTATCTTGCTCTAGACCCGTTAAACGATGCAGCCTTAAATCTAAAATTGCCTGTGCCTGAATGGGAGAGAGGGTATAAACTTTATTGTTTAAGCCGTATTGCTTCTCAAGATCGATAGGGGTCGTATTCATTCCCCCAGCATTTTTAAGCATTTTCTCTACATTACCTGGCTTCCATGCTTTTTTAAGTAAACTCACCTTAGCTTCTGCGGGGGTCGGTGAGGCTTTTATCAATTTTATTACTTCATCGATATTCGCAAGAGCCACAGCTTGCCCTTCTAATATATGAGCCCTTCCCCTCGCTTTCTTTAATTCAAATATAGTTCTTCTTGTTACCACTTCACGGCGATGCGCAATAAACGCTTCCAAAATTTGTTTTAAATTTAGAAGTTTTGGCTGACCTTCATGAAGAGCCACCATGTTAATTCCAAAAACAGTTTGCAATGAGGTTTGTTTATACAAATTATTTAACACCACATCCGTAACTTCGCCCTGACGAAGCTCTATAACAATTCGCATTCCATCTTTATCAGACTCATCTCTTAATTCAGTAATACCTTCAATTTTCTTATCTCTAACTAATTCTGCAATTTTTTCAATCAATCTCGCCTTATTAACTTGATAGGGTAATTCGGTGACTATAATCGCTTCACGATTCCGTTTACCAAGACTTTCGACTTCAGTCCTAGCACGGATATGCACTCGACCTCTGCCGGTACAATAAGCCTCATAGATCCCCTGTGTTCCATTAATCATTCCAGCGGTTGGAAAATCTGGCCCCGGTACATGATCCATTAGATCTTTAATTTCAATTTTCGGCTCATCAATTAAAGCCAAACAAGCAGTCACAATCTCCGTTAAGTTATGTGGCGGGATATTCGTCGCCATACCGACCGCAATACCAGAGGAACCATTAATCAACAAATTTGGTATTTTCGTCGGCATGACCGAAGGTTCAGACTCTGAGCCATCATAATTTTCTAGAAAATCAACAGTCTCTTTATCTAAATCTGCAAGTATTTCATGCGCAATTTTTGCCATTCTTACTTCTGTGTAACGCATTGCCGCAGGAGAATCGCCATCAACTGAACCAAAATTACCTTGACCGTCAACTAACATATGACGCATGGAGAAAGGTTGAGCCATTCTCACTATAGTGTCATAAACAGCAGTATCACCATGAGGGTGATACTTACCGATCACATCACCAACGACACGCGCTGATTTTTTATAAGCTTTATTGTAATCATTACTAAGAACCCGCATAGCATACAAAACGCGACGATGAACAGGTTTTAATCCGTCTCGAACATCAGGTAAAGCACGGCCAACAATAACACTCATTGCATAATCCAAATAGGATTGTTGCATTTCTTCTTCAAGACTAATGGATAGAATTTCTTTTGCTACTTCAGACATAGATTTCAAAGCCAAAAATAATTAAAAAACTTATTTATTTTATATTTATAATAACCAAAAAAGACGACTAACATTAATAGAGTTATACTATCATAAAAGAGAGATTTTCGGCACAAAATATAAGTATATTCAAAGTGGTTTTAACAAAAAAAATATTCATAACACTCACCCAAAATATTTAATTTTTAAAAATTATTAAATACACATATAACAAATACTTATATTACTAACTTAGCGTAATAAATAATGAATGAAAATCAAAAAAATATAGATTCAGATGAAATTAAAAAATTTGATAATTTGGCTTCTCGATGGTGGGATCCAGAGGGTGATTTTAAACCACTCCATCAAATCAACCCACTAAGACTCGATTACATTTGTCGTCACAATGATTTAAAAGATTTAAAAGTTGTTGATATTGGGTGTGGTGGAGGAATTTTATCCGAAGCCATGTCCAAGAAAGGTGCATTTGTAACTGGTGTTGATATGGCTGAAAAAGCGTTGAACGTGGCAAAACTTCATCAAATAGAATCCAAGACAACAGTCGATTACAGATTATCAACTGCTGAAGAGCTCTCTGCTTCAAAAAAAGAGGGCTTTGATGTCGTCACGTGCCTAGAAATGCTTGAGCATGTTCCTCAACCTGCGGATATCATCAAATCATGTGCGGATTTAGTTAAGCCTGGTGGCTCGGTGTATTTTTCAACTATTAATAAAAATTTAAAATCCTTTCTCTATGCGATTGTGGGAGCTGAGCATTTTTTAAAATTACTTCCGATAGGCACCCATGAATACAGTAAATTCATTAAGCCATCTGAAATTGACACATGGGCGCGTGATTCCATGCTAGAGCTTAATGACAGTGTTGGTCTTGCATATAATCCAATCTTTGAGAAATATTCTCTAACGAAAAATCTAGACGTTAACTATATGATGCATTTCACAAAACCATCATCAAATGAATAGCAACTCAAAAGTTGTATTATTTGATCTTGACGGGACATTGATTGATACAGCCCCTGATATGACAAAAGTGCTTTTAGAAATGATAAAAGAATTTAATGGCGACAAAAAGATAACGAATAAAATTGCTCGAAATTATGTCTCAGATGGGTCAATTGGACTTCTTGAACTAGGGTTTCCATCCGCATCAACGACAAAAATTACAGACCTTCAGAAAACCTATCTTAATTTATATCAAAATAATTTATGCAAACAAACAAAGTTCTTTCATTCTCTCAGAAATCTAATATCTGATCTTAATAAAAAACAAATCAAATGGGGGGTAGTCACTAACAAACCGACAAGAATGACACTCCCGCTCCTAATATCACTTAAAGCATTCACGCAGTATGTTATATCGGGTGATACCCTGACATCTCGCAAACCAAAACCTCTGCCTTTGATCTTAGCCTGTAAAATGATGAATATAGAACCAGTTAATGCTATATATGTTGGTGATGCAGAAAGAGATATAATTGCTGGTATATCTGCTGGTATGAAGACTATTGTAGCTGGATATGGTTATATTAAGCACGATGATAATCCATCAAAATGGGGTGCTGACATGATCGCTGAGACACCAAGCCAATTGAATGAAATGATCAAAAATGAGTTGAATATATGATTTTAGAGCCACTTTCAATACAATTAATTAGTCTAATTATCGTAAGCGCTTTATTTGGCACTATAGTAGCTTGGCTTTTTTTTAGAGAAAAAATAAAATCCTTAAACACTGAGATTAAACATAAAGATGAAATTCTTCAAGAACGTGAAAACACAATAAAATCCGCAACAAATCCTTTGCGTGAAATTTTTCATGAAATGGCAAACAAATCATTACAAATGAATAGTGAAAATTTTCTTCGACTGGCTGAACAAAATCTTAGTAAACAACAAGAGAGGTCAAATCAAGAGCTCAAAAAAAGCGAAAAGGCCGTTGAAAATCTTGTCAACCCAATTAAAGATATATTAAAAGATTCACAAAAACAAAATGCTGAAATGGAAAAATCAAGAAGCAAGGCATATGGGGGCATTGAATCGCAATTAGAAGAGATGAAAAGAAATAATAAATCTTTGACAGACGAAACCAGTAATCTTGTCAATGCATTGAGCAGACCCGAAATAAGAGGCAGCTGGGGTGAAATTAGTTTAATAAAAATAGTTGAAATTTCCGGAATGTCAGAACATTGCGATTTTCAAACACAGGTTAGTAAAAATACAGATAATGGTGTTTTGAGACCAGATATGATCGTAAAAATGCCGAATAAAAGACATTTAATTGTAGATGCAAAAACTCCATGGCAAACATTCAGAGATGCTTCAGAGTCGGACAATAAAGAGAAAACAAAGATCCTCTTAAAAGAGCACGCTAAAAATGTACGAAAACATATAAATCAACTTGCTACAAAAGGATATTGGGATCAATTCCCTCAAAGCCCAGAATTTGTCATACTGTTTATACCTGTTGAAAATTTTCTAATTGCTGCATTAAGAGAAGATCCAGGTCTAATGGAGCACGCCTTAAAAGAAAAAATAATACTGGCAACTCCAGCAAATTTTATTGCATTACTAAAAACCGTTGAATACGGTTGGCGGCAAGAAGCGATATCCGAAAACGCCCATACAATCAAAAATTTAGCAGAGGTACTTCATACTAGATTAATCACATTTTTTGATCACCTAAAAAAAATGGAAGGTGCAATTTCAAGTGGTGTTGAAAATTACAATAAAGCAGTTGGCTCCCTTGAAAGGAACGTTCTTTCACAAACGAGAAAATTTAAAGAACTAGGGATTACCTCGAAAAAAGAAATGACACAACTAAATGCTATTGAAGAAACGCCAAGAAAACCATATAAACCAGAAGAATGATTGAAAAAGAGAGCCAGCATCATGGCAAATGAAAAATTAAAAAACTACAAATACGACAAAGATGCTCTAAAAAATAAAACTATCTTTATTACCGGTGCAACTGACGGTATTGGAAGAGTCCTGGCAATTCAATCTGCAAAATTAGGTGCCAAAGTGGTTATTCATGGTCGTAATAAAAAGAAACTAGAAGTTGTTTATGATGAAATAATCGTTGATCCTAAATGCCGTAAACCAGTAATCGCTATGTTGGATTATGAAACAGCAACCTCTGAAACCTACTCTTCCTTATCTGAAAGTATAATGAATGATTTTAAATGCATTGATGGACTGATTCATTGTGCAGGTATATTAGGTGATCGCTCTTCAATAGAGCAATATGATCCAGGTTTGTGGCAAAAAGTTATGCATGTGAATCTCACCGCCCCTTTTGTTTTAACGCAAGCTTTAATGCCAAGCCTTAAACTATCAAAGCACCCCTCTGTAATTTTTACCAGCAGTGGCGTTAGTCAGATTGGAAAAGCATTCTGGGGAGCTTACTGTGTCTCTAAATTTGGTACAGAAGCATTAAGTCAGATTCTTGCACAAGAGTTAACTCATACGTCGTTTCGAGTAAATTGTATTAATCCTGGTGCAGTAAAGACAAAAATGCGACTTGCAGCCTATCCCGCTGAAAATCGAGATAAATTAAAACTTCCAGAGGAGATTCTTTCGCCCTATATTTTTCTGATGGACGATGAGAGCCTAGGAATTACAAATAAATGCTATGACGCACAATAAAAAATTTATTTCTGCTTAATCCTTTCGAATAGATCTTATATATCTTTTGATATACTTTTAACTGTCAACTTTACCGATTGATATAAACGCTCTATTTCATCAGTATTTAATAACTGGTGACAACCACGACGTAATGATTTTGGTAGCGTAATTTCACCATAACCAAGTCGAATTAATTTATTCACTTTATAGCCGATGGCCTCCCATAATCGCTTGACTTCATGCTTACGCCCTTCACTCAGTGTAACTTCATACCACGTATTTGCCATACCACTAGCCTTCTTTTTTACACTAAGAAAAGCAGCTGCTCCATCATCTAGTACAATACCTTTTAACAATGAAGTGAGCTCACTCTTTGATGGATGACCGTATATTCTAACCGCATAATGACGAATAATCCCATATGACGGATGCATCAAACGATTTGCAAGCTCACCGTCGGTAGTAAATAAAAGAAGTCCAGTCGTTGAGACATCTAATCGACCTACCATCACCCATCGCATGGATCTTATTTTTGGGAGCGCATCAAATACAGATTTTTTATATTCTGGGTCAGATCTGGAGCATATTTCATCATTATTTTTATTGTAAATTATATGCCGATGAGAAAGTTGCTTTGGATTAATATAAAGTCGTTGAGCATCAAGAAAAAATGACTCATCGCCATTAACGATATCCCCTATTTGAGCTGTTTTTCCATTGATCTTCAGACGGCCTTCACTTACCCAGCGCTCAACCTGTCTTCTTGAACCATGCCCTTTCGAGGCCAAAAACTTTTGCACACGCATGGCATATACCTCTATTGATCATTCGTTTCGGTTGTATTGATTACCTCTTCAGATAAATCCTCAATCTCAGTCTTTTCAACGATATCGTCAAAATCAGTTTCTGATATTATTTTAGCTGACTCCAGGTCTTCATCTTTAACAGAATTATCTAAATCAATATCCGGGGAGTTATTGTTTTTTAGTAATGGGTTTACTTCTCGCTTATCTATAGTGTCTTGCATGATTACTTCCGGAAGATCCAATTTAATTTTAATTGCCTCCCAATCAGAAAGATCAGCTAAGGGCGGTAAATCATTAATTTTCTTAAGACCAAAATAATCCAGAAAAATCTTTGTAGTACCGAACATTTCTGGACGACCAGGGACATCGCGTTGTCCAGTAATATAAATCCAATCCCTTTCCATGAGAGATTTTACAATATTACTGCTGACTGAGACACCTCGTACTTGTTCTATTTCACCTCTTGTGATTGGCTGCCTATAGGCAATTAACACTAAAGTTTCGAATAATGCTCGTGAATAACGAGGTGATCTCCATTCCCATAATTTATCTAAACGCTTTGATATTTCTGGTGTGACCTGGATACGATAACCGGAAGCCACCTCAATTAATTCGATATTCCTTGGCTCATACTCATCTTGGAGTAATTTTATGCATTTACGGACTATAGTTCTTTCAGGTTTTAGATGCTCTTCAAACAAGCTTTCAATTTTATCTAATTTGAGCGGTTGATCCGACGCCAATAATGCTGATTCAATGAAATATTTAACTTCGTTTTCATTCATTCATTTAATCCCTTTGGTGAATATTTTAATTTTTATATTTAACTATCAATTGAGTGAACCGATGAAGAGACCCTGATATGTATTGGTGCAAATTCTTCATTTTGCACCACTTCTATCGTTGCGTCTTTCAATAGCTCTAGAATAGCAAGAAATGTTATGGCAACTCCAATCCTTCCTTCAATTGGATTAAATAGGTCAATAAAATCTATAAATTTCTTGGTATGAATTCGATTAATAATTTCAACCATCCTTTGTCGCACTGATAGTGTTTCTTTTTTTAAATGAAGTTCGGAATTCATTTCGACCCTCTTTAAAATATCATGAAAAGCCACCAATAATTCCTTAAGTGTTACCTCAGGTAGCTTTATAACCACAGACTTATTTGGGGCCTCAGCATTAGCAATTACAATATCTCTTTCTAAGCGTGGCAGAGAATCCAAATCCTCAGCAGCCAATTTAAAACGTTCGTACTCATGAAGACGTCTTACCAGCTCAGCTCGAGGGTCATCTTCTTCTTCTAGCACTTCCGGTCTAGGGAGTAGCATTCTGGATTTGATTTCTGCAAGCATTGCAGCCATCAATAAATACTCCCCTGCTAGCTCTAATTTAATCTCCTCCATCAAATTTATATAGTCAATATATTGTTGAGTAATTTCTGTAACTGGGATATCAAGTATATTTAAATTTTGTCGTTTAATTAAATACAACAATAAATCTAATGGCCCCTCAAATGCCTCTAAAAATACTTTTAATGCAAACGGAGGAATATAAAGATCTTGAGGTAACTCAGTTACTGGCTCACCCTCAACTACAGCGAATGGCATCTCATATTGCTTATTGATATCTTTTTCAGATTGTATGGTCATTGAGTTAATCACTTAAGAAGATTTTGTTGTAATAAAAATTTTATCCAATTAAATTTAATTAATTCTATATAACAATTGCCCTAAGACACTATTAACTTGATAATATACCAGTAGAGTAAATTTAAGTAGATAAAGAAAGAAAATACAAACAATTTAAAACTCAAAATCACCTTAACTCCTTTAAAATTTAACAACATGCAATTTCTTACCGAATACATCCCAATTATAATATTTATTTTTGCTTACTTTAATGGCGGTATTTTCTTCGCTACAAAAGCACTGATGATAGCAATGCCGATTGGTCTTTGCTTGCAGTGGGCTCACTCAAAAAAAATTAATAAAATATACTTAGGCTCTACTCTATTAGTTCTAATACTTGGTACGGCAACCATTTTCTTTAAAAATCCAACTTTTCTTTATTGGAAGCCAACAGTTCTAAATTGGTTGATTGCAATAGTATTTTTAGCGAGCCAATGGATTGGTAAAGAACCAATTATAAAAAGAATGCTCAAGCAAGCCGCCAGCCTTAAAGAAGATCAATGGAAAAAACTAAATTTTATGTGGGTGATATTTTTTATATTCAGTGGTGCCATAAATATTTATGTCGCTTATAATTTTACGGAAGAATTTTGGGTAAAATTTAAATTATTTGGACTATTTGGCATTACGCTTGTTTTCGTTATAATTCAAAGTATCTGGTTAAATACAGTAATTAAAAAAAATGATACTTAACACAAAAAAAGGTAATCATTATGTGGTATGTAATTATAGGTAAAGACATAGAAAATAGCCTTCAGTTAAGGATTAAAACTAGAGATTCACATCTTGCTAGACTAAATGATTTATCGGATCAAGGTCGTATCCTTATCGCCGGACCAAATCCTTCGATTGATAACGAAAACCCTGGAGAAGCTGGTTTCAGTGGCAGTGTTATTATTGCAGAATTCAAATCAATTGAAGAAGCTAAAGATTGGGCTAATGAAGACCCATATACACAAGTCGGAGTTTTTGAAGAAGTTATTGTAAAACCTTTCAAAAAAGTGCTGCCTTGATGCTTGAAAAGGAAATTGAAGCTATTTTAAAAATAAAGTTTAAACCAAGTGAACTATTAATTAAAAATCAAAGTCATTTACATAAGAAGCATAAAGAATACAGTAAGAATAGTCACTTTTCTGTTCATATTGAATCAGAGATGTTTAATAAAAAAACTAGAATAGAAAGGCATCAAATGATATATAAGGCGCTTAAAGATATAATGAAGTCTAGAATCCATGCGCTTCAAATAAAAGCTACAACATATAAAGAATCTAATTTAATTTAAGAATAACCAAATAATCTAGGGATAAAAAAATGTCATTAAAACAAAAATCTAAAATATTTTTAAAAAAATACTGCCAAATAATTTTTGCAATGACCTTGATAACAAACGTACCTTTTAGTTTTGCTGAAACGGTTAAAACAATAAATGGCATAGATATTGACAGTCTCGTTCTGGATATATATATCCAAAGCAGAACCCAACAATCAGCGACAGAGACAACGCCAGAACAACGACTAATTTTTCTTGATGAGTTGACTGATATATACATTCTTTCAACTCAAGAAAATGCGAAAAAATTAAGTAACAACCCTCAAATAAAAGCACAAATTGAGTTGCAAAATAGAGGTCTAATTGCTCAAGCTGTGGCCAGTGATTTCTTTGTAAATGCACCCGTTTCTGAAGAACAGATATTGACCGAATATAATCAAGTTATAACCACTACGCCAACGCTAGAGTTTATGGCGAGTCATATATTACTTGAAACCCAGAGTGAGGCTATAACAATAATTGAAAAACTAAATAGTAGTGAGAATTTTGCCGAACTAGCAAAAACCAACTCTATTGGACCATCTGCCACAGCCGGTGGCTCATTGGGAACATGGTTTGCTCCAAACCAGATGGTTAAACCTTTCTCTGATGCTGTAGCTGCCCTGGATAACGGCAAATATACTACTGATCCAATACAAACTGAGTTTGGTTGGCACGTTATCTTAAGAGAAGATTCAAGAGATTCCATACCGCCAACTTTAGACAGTGTAAGAAACGAAATTCGTCAAAAAATTATGCAAGATGCATTTCAAGCTTATCTCGAGGGATTGGCAAATCAAATTGAATAATTATTGGAAGTCAAACCTTTTAGTCGCATCGTTAAAATTTCTTCCTTTGACTCAGACATGATTTGATAATTCTTGATAAAAATAGACCCATTGGAATCTTTTTTTATCACACCTAATCTTTCTAACTCCAAATAAACGGCTTTTGGTGGTGCATCTAATTTTGCTTTTTTTGCCAAATCAATAAACGAAGGCTTGCCACTATTGTATTTTAGTTGTTTTGGCTCTTTATGACTATCTAAAAACACATCATCTTTTTGCCAAATATCAAGTAATCTCATGGCAGGGGCACGAAATTGACGAAAATACTCCTCCTCATTAATAATTCTATTTTTTACCGAAACGACTTCCTTCCTAGTTATCCCTGTCATTAGAGAGATCCTAGAAATATTGGTCTCTCTTGACCTTATGCCATAATTTTTTGCTGCAATCGAAACAAAAATATTTTTAACTATGGCGTCGAATAATTTGTAATCAATACCAAAAAAAAGGAGCAGTTGAATAAGAGGTTTGAGTACTTTTTTTATTAAATTAACAAGATGTAGATTCATTATCTTTTTTTTTAATTATAAGCTTTATATAATTCAAAAAATTTACCCTCATCAATAATTTCTATATTTAATTCGAGTGCTTTTTGGACTTTTAATCCAGGGTCCGATCCGGCCAATAGAAAATCCGTCTTCTTTGATACACTGCCAGTAATCTTGCCACCCAATTCTTTTATATGCGTTTTTAATTGCTCTCTGGATGAGGAAGAAAATGATCCCGTAATAACCACGACTTTACCTAAGAGAATTTGCTCTTTCCTCTCCTTTGTAGGTTTATGTGACCAGCTTACACCACATGAAATTAAATTCTTAATTATATTTTTATTATTTTCATTTTTAAAAAATGCCACTATATTTCTCGCTACTATTGGGCCCACTTCAGGAACCTTCTGAAGCTCTTCTTCTGAAGCGAGCATGAGTGTGTTTAGATCTTTATAAAAATCTTCTAATACATCAGCTGTTGTTTGCCCTACTTCCCTTATACCTAGACTGTATATAAATTTACTTAAAGAGGTGACTTTACTGTCAATTACTGCTTGGATTATATTTTTAGCAGTTTTAGTCGCTACTCTATCTAATGAACAAAGCTCATTTTCGTTTAATGTATATATATGATCTGGAGTTAAAAGTCTTTCTGAGTCAACTAATTGCTCGATTAATTTAACTCCGAATCCATCGATATCCATCGCTTTTCTAGAGACAAAATGTTTCAGATACTCTATCCTTTGAGCTCGACACTCATACCCCCCAGTGCACCTCGATACCGCCTCACCAACTACTCTGATGATTCTAGAATTACACACAGGGCATGTTTTGGGCATACCTACTATATTAGTATCTGAAGGACGTTTAGATAAAATCACTTTAACTAATTCTGGAATTACATCACCTGCCCTTCGAATTGTTACAGTATCTCCTACGCGAACATCTTTTCGATGTAATTCATCCATATTATGCAAAGTGATATTACTGATCGTGACACCACCAACAAAAACCGGTTTAACCTTGGCGACTGGCGTAATCGCCCCTGTTCTTCCGACTTGAAATTCAATAGCCTCGATGATCGTATATTCTTCTCTCGCGGGAAACTTATGTGCGGTAGCCCAGCGGGGAGCACGAGATACAAAACCTAATTTATTCTGATGGGAGATTTGATCTACTTTATAAACCAAACCATCAATATCATAATCAAATGTATGACGTTTTTTTATCATCTGATCATAGAAATTCATGCATCCATCTACCCCATCAGCAAGAACATTTTCATCACAAATCTTTAACCCCCATTTGGACAAAAGAGACATAATATCACTGTGCTTAGCAGGTAACTCCATATCGTTAACAATACCCACACCATAAAAAAAGATATCTAGCGGCCTTTTTTTAGTATAAGTAGGGTCTAATTGACGAAGACTTCCGGCGGCGGCGTTACGAGGATTCACAAATACTCTTTCATTATTGCTTAGGGCTTCTTTATTGAAATTATTAAACCCAGATAATGGCATAAAGACTTCGCCTCTAACTTCTAAATAAGACGGATGATTTCGACCTTGCAACTCAAAAGGCAAGGATTTAATTGTTCTAACATTATGTGTAACATCTTCGCCTTTTTTTCCATCCCCTCTTGTCGCGGCTCTCGTTAGAATACCCTCTTCATAAACAACACTGACAGCAGTGCCATCAAACTTTAATTCACATGCATAAGATATCGATTGATTTAAAGGAAGTTCAAGTCTTTCATGGGCACGACGATCAAAATCTTCCAGCTCTTTTCGTTTAAAAACATTGCCTAATGACAACATAGGTAATGCATGCTCAATGGATTTAAAAGCAGATGACGGCTCTGCACCCACATTTTGTGTGGGCGATAAATTAGCTTGGAATTCTGGATATTTTATCTCAAGTTGACGAAGTTCATTAAATAGCTTGTCATATTCATAATCAGAAATTTCAGGTTCATCCATCACATAATAAAGATGATTATGATTGCGAATACTGCTAGTTAAACGAGTAATTTTTTGCTTAACGCTTTTTTCAACCATGACTACTCAGGTTTCACTTTTTTAATATGAAATAAATATTCAATCACTTGCTCACGGATATAACGCTCGCGCTGAGTACTAAAAGAGCTTCCAGATTCGTCCAGTAACTCACCCTTTAAAGTATTTGATACTTTTTTAATAACGGATAACATTTCATCAAACGCTTCAATACCATTGACAGGTAAGGGGAGTGACATAAAAAATGTTATGCCTGGGATTTTTTGATCTTTTATCTTTTTTAAATCAAATGTACCTGGTTCAACTAAACTTGCAGCACTAAATATTATGTCTTTACTTGTATCTTTATAATAGTGAAATATACCGTAATCTCCAAGCTGCATGCCTTGTTCACGCAAAGCCAAAATTAAATCATCGCCAGCATAATTTGAATTATTAATCGCGACTAAACGAACAGTTACGACAAATTGATTTTCAGGCTTTATTTCTTTGAATGTTGGATCTAAGGTCAAGTCTTGAATATTTCGTACAAACTCATCTTCGTTAACTTTCTCATCAAATCTATCTAGATTCCTGCTGATTTCAGAGAGAATGGGTTCTACACGTTCTTTAGCTTTACTTTGAAAAAGAATATTAGATTTATTCCACACACCAAATAAATAAATACCCAATACGAGCAATCCACCTATTATCAATAATATCCATCTCATATCATCCATTTAATTTACAACCAATTTTATTCTTAATCAACAGACATCTTTACTGCTTCATCCAGGTCAACCGAAACTAGACGAGATACTCCTGGTTCCTGCATAGTTACCCCTGAAAGTTGCCTTGCAAGTTCCATTGTCGCTTTATTATGAGTGATAAAAATGAATTGAACCTTTGAAGACATATCTTTCACAATCTCACAAAAGCGAATCACATTAGTATCATCAAGAGGTGCGTCCACCTCATCCAACATACAGAATGGAGAGGGATTCAACTCAAATATGGCAAAAACGAGAGCAACAGCTGATAATGCCTTTTCACCACCAGATAATAAATTAATTGTGCTATTTCTCTTACCTGGCGGTCTTGCCATTACCGAAACTCCAGCTGATAATAGATCATCACCAATTAATTCCATATAAGCTTGACCGCCACCAAATAACTTTGGAAATAACTTTTCAAATCCAGAATTGATCTGATTAAAGGTTTCACGAAAGCGTGATCTTGTTTCACGATCAATTTTGCGAATTGCACTCTCAAGTGTCGATAAAGCATTTCTTAAATCTTCCATCTGAGAATCGAGGTATTCTTTTCTTTCAGTATTTACTTTTAACTCATCAATAGCTGCTAGGTTTATCGGTCCGAGACGATTAATTTTTAATGATATTATTTCTAATTGGTCGGTAAATTCATCCAAAGTTGCCGAATCTGACATTTCATCAAGTAAATCTTCATAATTATAATCAGCTTGGACGAGCTGCTCGTCTAACCCTTCTCGCCTAATTTTAATTGTTTGTAGATTTTCTTTTGACTCATTAAGTTCAATTCTCGCCTCATTTACAGCTCTTTCTTTTTGTAAGCGTGCTTGATCAGCTAACGTCAATTCGTTCTCAATTTTTTCGACGATTACTCTTGCGTTATTTAAGTCCTCTTCTGCATCAATTTTTTCTGACAACTGATCTTCAAGTAAATTCCTACTATCAATCAAGGGCTGTTTATTTAATTCAATTTGCTGTTGAATCTCTTTTTTTCTTGATTCAAAAAGGTTTTGCTGTGAAACCATTCTTTCTAAATTTTGAGATGCAGATTGTTGAGTTGATTTTTTACTTTCATATTTAATAACCATCTCTTGCGCTATCTTTCTATCAACCTCATATTGCTCGCGAACACGTATTAACTCTTGATGTAATTTATCTTTTTCGACCTCTAGACCCGAACTTAAAGATTTAAGATTTTTTAACGATCGGGATGCATTCTCTATATTTTCACTCGATGTCTTTATTATCGCTTCAAGAGTTATTTTTTCTGCCTGCAAATTTTCAACTTCTTTCGTAGAATTGGATTGATATATATTTAACTGCTCCAGCTGGTTAACCAAAGAATCTAACTCTCCTTTTGTATCTAGATACTTGTTAACTGTTTTTGTTATTTCATCTTGGAGTTCATCTTTTCTTGATTCACACTTTTCCAACTTCAATCGAATATTTTCCAGATTTTTCTCTGCGCGATTGCAATCAAAAACAAGCTGTTTTATATCTTTTTCGAGTTCACGAATTTTTCGCTCTCTTGGAAGAATTCCAGCATCAACATCATCTTTTCCACGAAAAACCCTAACCCAATCTTTACTCAACCAGACACCATTTGAAGTTATTACCGATGCTTTACTAGCTAAGCTCTCACTAATATCAAGAGCTTGCTCTAGGGAATCAGCTATCATTACATCCTCAAGCAACGAGAAAATTGCGTCCGGGGCATTTTCAACCTTAGATGCCAGAGAACTATTATTAAAATCAGATTTTTGCTTAGATTGAACGCTATTTATCATAGTAAAACGTCCAGTTTTAATGCCTTTAATCACCTCAATACCCTGATGTATTCCATTTACGCACAATCCTTCTAAATAATCGCCAAGCACTGTTTCTATGGCGATTTCCCAACCATTCGTAATTTTTAAATTTTGTGCAATACGCTTATTGCTTGATAGTCCATTTGCTTTCAACCACTTAATATTTTGATCACTTTGGCCACTATAGGCTGCATTTTGAAGTGCAGTTAATTTAAATAACTCGGCTTCCCTATTTCGCACTTTTTGATGATGCTCATCTACAGTCGCAACCATAATGTTATTCTTTTTACGAAGGTCTATGATTTCTTGAGTTAATTCATTGAAATCTTTCTCTAGAGACTCTTTGGATGAAAAATTTTTCTTATCACTCTCAGAAAGCTGGAGTATTTTTATTTCCAGTTCTTTTGAGTGATTAGAACTTACTTCTTTTTTTAATTTACCTTGCTTATCATCGATTGTGGCTAAACCAATTTCGCTATCGGCTAACCGATTGGATTCGATTGTTACACTCTGAGTAAATTCATTTTCTTTTGATTTGAAACCGTCCCATTTATCTTGCCATACTCGAATAGATTGCTCTGCTGCATTCAATGAGTCTTTAGATGAAGCCTCAGATGCATTAGCATTTATTATGCTTGGTTCCAATTCATTTAATATATTTTCTATATCTACAATCTGTTCTTTATCTAAAGATATATGGCTTTCAATCTCACTTCCATTTTGAATAGCTTGCTCTAAATCTTTTTTCTGTCTTAATTCTATTTCTTGAGAGTATTCAATAGATTGCTCAAGTCGACTTATCTCCGAACCCACTTTGTAATAATTTGCTTGTACTTTGTTGAATAAATCTGTTTTTTCATTCTGATCGAGACGTTGAGACTCAATATTTGCCTCAATTTTTCGTTGTTCAGCTAATCTTGAATCGAGTAATAATTTATTTTCTGTAAAGAGTTTTTCAACTTCTATGGAATTATTATTTAGGTCACGCATCCTAATTACTAAAATATCCGCAGAAAATCTTCTTTCATCTTGACGCATCTTTTTATATCGTTCAGCAGTTTTGGCTTGGCGGTTAAGATGATTGATTTGCTTTTCAACTTCATCTATTACATCGAGTAGACGATCTAAGTTTTCCTTAGTCCGACCAATTCTGCTGGACGTTTCTTTTCGCCGTTCTTTATACTTCGATATCCCAGCTGCCTCTTCGATGAAAACTCTCATTTCTTCCGGCTTAGCCTCAATCATACGAGATATCATGCCTTGCTCTATTATTGAGTAACTTCTAGGTCCTAATCCAGTACCTAAAAATATACCAGTAATATCTTTTCGACGACAACGAACCCCATTAAGATAATAGTTTGAAATGCTGTCACGTGAGACCACTCTTCTTATTGAAATCTCATTATATTTTGCGTATTCGCCTTCGATGGTAGTTGCGGTATTGTCGAAGATTAACTCGACTGTAGCAGCACCAACAGGCTTCCTAGAGCTAGAGCCCTTAAATATTACATCGGTGATTAAATCACCGCGCAGACGACTGGCAGAGCTTTCTCCCATTACCCATTTTACTGCATCAATAACATTAGATTTCCCACAACCATTAGGGCCGACAACACCAACCAAATTGGATGGAAATGAGATAACTGTGGGGTCAACAAAAGATTTAAAACCAGCGAGCTTGATCTTACTTAATCGCATTTACGTATCTAAATCCATATCTTTTTTATGATAATTAATTGTAATGCATTTATAAAAATAAAACGAACATTCGTTGTCAAATATCAGTCATTATTTTTTATATAAACCAATAGGTCGCTTCTATAAATACAATCTTATTATTTTTATACTTCCATGTTTCAAATAGATCAGTATAATGCTCTCGGTTTCATTCAATATCTTTAAAACTTAAAGTTACAATAGAGAACAGTATGGCAATAAAAAAAATTAACAAAAAAACCAAAAAAATAGATCTAATGAGTAGTCCTTTAGACGCCATCGGGGCTTACAAAGCAAAACGCGGCGAAACTTATATGTGCGATGCTCAATTGGATTATTTTAGAGCCTTACTGACGAAATGGAAAAGTAATCTCATTAATGAAGTTGATAGAACTGTCGTTCATATGAAAGATGAAGCTTCTAATTTCCCTGACCCAAATGATCGCGCAACACAAGAATCTGAATTTGGCTTAGAATTAAGAACTCGAGATAGAGAGCGCAAACTCCTTAAAAAAATCAATTCTACGCTTACAAGAATTGACGAAGGTGACTACGGTTACTGCGAAGAAACTGGTGAGGAAATAGGATTAAAAAGATTACAAGCTAGACCAGTTGCAACACTCTCTCTTGAAGCTCAAGAAAGACGCGAATTATCAGAACGTCAATACCGAGATAGGGATGATCGATATCGTTAGAGATGAATAAAAAAGACGAACCCGAATCATCTAATATAATTAAATATAGAGGTAGATTTGCACCCTCACCCACAGGATCACTGCATTTTGGCTCATTGATTACAGCAATAGCTAGTTACCTCGAAGCCAAAACAAGCCAAGGTAAATGGTTCTTAAGAATTGATAATGCTGATTTTTTACGCGAGCAAGATAAAGCGAGCGATTCAATAAAAAGATCTCTAGAGCTTCATGGTTTTGAATGGGACGGTAATACTCACTACCAATCTAACTCTCTTACATTATACAATCAAAAAAAAGATCATCTTATTGACAACGATTACGTTTTTCGTTGTAACTGCTCAAGAAAAAATCTAAGAAATAACCCAATTGGCTTAAATGGAGTAATCTACAAAGGAACTTGCCGGACCAAAAATATCAAAGAAGATTTTTCAATCAGAGTTATTACTGAGCATTTAAAAGTTGCATTTAAAGATGAGATCCAGGGACACCAGGCATGTCAGATAGATGAAGATATTGGTGATTTCACTATCTGGAGGCGCGATAATATAATCTCATATCACTTAGCTACCGTTATTGATGACAACGAAGTTGGCATAACAAATGTTGTGAGAGGTTACGACTTATTAAATTCGACTTTTTGTCAATTATACCTACAAAATATCCTTAACTATATCAATCCAATCTACAGTCATATTCCAATTGCAACAGACGCAAATAATCAAAAATTAAGCAAACAATTTGGCGCTGCAGAGCTATCAAATAAATTAATTACTCAGAACCTTTTCAATGGGCTCTGTGCCCTAAAACAAGAGCCACCAACTGAATTAAGATCAGATAATTTATCCAATATTTGGTCTTGGGCTATTGATAATTGGAGCAGTAAAAAGTTAACTATGGTTAAGAGTATTACAACTCTTAATTAGTGTTATTTAGGAAAAAATATTCCCTTTATTCAGCGTCGAGACCCTTCATACTGAGGCGAACTCTGCCTTGTCGATCGACTTCCAGAACTTTAACTTTTACCTCGTCACCTTCAGACAGTTTATCACTCACTTTCTCGACTCGCTCATTTGAAATTTGCGAAATATGCACCAAACCATCTTTACCTGGAAGGATGGTGACAAACGCACCAAAATCCATCAAACGAACTACTTTCCCGTCATATATCCTGCCAACTTCAACATCTGCCGTTATTAACTCAATTCTTCTGACAGCCTCTCTCCCTGAAGCGCCATCAATTGAAGCAACGCGAACAGTACCATCTTGATCAATATCAATTGAAGCGCCTGTTTCTTCAGTCATAGCTCTTATCACAGCGCCGCCTTTTCCTATAACATCTCTAATTTTCTCAGGATCAATTTTGAATGTCGTAATCGTTGGCGCCCATTCTGACATTTCTTCTCGGGGAGATGTAATGACCTTATTCATTTCATCCAGAATATGCAACCGAGCTTCTTTTGCTTGTTCTAGAGCAATATCCATAATCTCTTTAGTGATACCTTGTATTTTTATATCCATTTGCAAGGCAGTAATGCCTTCTTCTGTACCTGCAACTTTAAAATCCATATCCCCCAGATGATCTTCGTCACCAAGAATATCTGTTAGTACGGCAAATTTTTCGCCTTCTTTGACTAAACCCATTGCAACGCCAGCAACTGCCGATTTAATCGGAACACCTGCATCCATTAGCGAAAGACTCGTTCCACAAACAGATGCCATTGAACTGGATCCATTTGATTCTGTAATCTCAGAGACAACTCGAATAACGTACGGAAAATCCTCTTGGTCTGGCATTACCGCCTGGATCCCTCTTTTTGCAAGCTTGCCATGACCGATTTCGCGTCTTTTTGGAGAGCCAACAAAGCCAGTTTCGCCAACACAATATGGAGGAAAATTATAATGCAGCATAAATGAATCTTTGTATTCACCCATCAAAGCATCAATCATTTGAGCATCTCTCCCGGTACCTAAGGTAGTGACGACTATTGCTTGAGTTTCACCGCGAGTAAAAAGTGCAGATCCATGGGTTCTAGGCAATAAACCAACCTTAACATCAATTGGTCTTACCGTTTTAACATCACGACCATCAATTCTTGGCTCTCCATCAATAACTCTATTTCTAACAATATCTTTTTCTAATTTAGATAGAGATCCTTTAATTTCATCTTCCGACCACTTATCTTCATTTTTTTGAGCAATGTCATTTAATGTACTTTCTTTGCACTGCGATACAGCAAGATGACGTTCCATTTTATCTGTATTCATATAAGCTGAAGTTAACCCACTAGTAGCAGATTCACTAACTGCATGAGCTAGGCTCTCGTCAGTTTCTGGGGCTGACCATTCCCACTTAGGTTTACCAGCCTCCTCAACCAATTCATTAATTTGCTGAATAACTAGTTGCATTTGATCATGGCCAAACATGACCGCGCCAAGCATGATTTCTTCTGACAGTATTTTAGCCTCAGATTCGACCATCAATACGGCATCATCTGTACCTGCCACGACGAGATCAAGATCGGAATCAATCAAATTTGTAACTGTCGGATTTAAAACATACTCATTATCAATATACCCTATGCGAGCACATCCCAAAGGACCGGCAAAAGGCATTCCAGATAGGCTCAATGCAGCAGACGCACCAATTAACGAAGGTATATCTGGATCAATCTCTGGGTTTAAAGATATTACAGTAGCAATTACTTGGACTTCATTCTTGAAACCTTTTGGAAACAAAGGACGAACAGGTCTGTCAATCAATCGTGAAGTTAAGGTTTCTTTTTCAGAAGGCCTTCCTTCACGTTTGAAAAAACCACCAGGTATTTTTCCGGCTGCGTATGTTTTTTCTTGGTAATTTACAGTGAGAGGAAAAAAATCACGCCCAGGATCCGCATGCTTTCTGCCTACTGCGGTTACTAATACTGACGTGCCCTCTATAGATACTATGACCGAACTGTCTGTTTGGCGTGCTATCTCACCAGTCTCGATAGTTACTTCATGGTCACCATACTGGAATACTTTTTTAATTGATTTCACTGTTATTACTCTTATTGATTAATTTTGTCTCAAGATTTCCTTGAGCGCTATAGATTGTTTTTGTAATTTTCTTTAATTTTAACGTCTTAAGCCAAGACTTTTAATTAATTCAGCATAACGACCTTGATCATTTTTTTTCAGATAATCAAGTAATTTTCGTCGCTTACTAACCATCTTTAATAGACCTTGTCGCGAATGGTGATCTTTTTTATGTTCACTAAAATGATCAGTCAATTCAGTAATACGTTTAGTTAAGATAGCTACTTGCACTTCAGGTGAGCCAGTATCTGCCTCGCCCCTTGAATGTTCTTTTATAATTGTACTTTTACTTTCACTCGATAGTGACATTTCTTAAAAACCCCGATAGTCTTTCGTTTAATTATTGATATTACTATAAAGCGCGCTATTCTAGCGCTTAGTCACTCCAAGTAACAGTATTAAATCAAATTAAATAAATTATTTAATTATAACTTTTCCCTACCCCTCTCTGACAAAGCGTATTAAAGATGAAATATACGGCGCGGTATTAGAAAATTATCCTCTTTTTGCTCACCAATACCAACAAAACTTTCGTTTGTATCGTAAATTCTGGCAAGCCCTTTTTTAGTGGAAAATGAATTTTCTATTGGTTGTCCATTACTAAACATTTCTAATTGCTCTTGTTTTAGATGAATGCTCGGCCAATCTAATAAAGCTGAATCCACAGGTAAGAGGTAATCATTATCAATTATTCCTTTATTTGCTATTGAACTTTCAAGAGAGTCAAAAGACAGCATTTGACTCTCTTTAAAATTACCCACTCTAACTCTATGAAGTTTCTTTGTATAACCAACCATTGCAGCTTCTTTTGCGATATCTTCAACCAGTACCCTTATATAAGTCCCTTTTGAAACAGTCACAGTGAATTCAATGGTATTATCAAAAATTCCCTCAAGATCAATGGATGAAATATTTATCTTGCGTGCTTCTCGCTCTACAACTTCACCTTTTCTGGCTAATTTATACAATCTTTGTCCATCCTTTTTTAGCGCTGAATACATTGGAGGAACTTGTGTTGATTCGCCAAGAAATCTTTTCAAAATATCAACCCAATAATCATGATCATGAAAACGAACCTCTGAAGTTTCTATTACAGGCCCTTCCCGATCACCTGTTGATGTCGATTTGCCCAACTCCGCGACAACTCGATAAGTTTTGTGATTATTCAGTAAATAAGGGCAAACCTTTGTGGCTTCACCAAAACATAGGATTAACATGCCAGTTGCTGCAGGATCAAGACTTCCTCCATGCCCGCCTTTCTTTGCACGTATTAATTTTTTTACATTTTGCAGCGCTTTGTTTGAAGACAGGCCATCTTCCTTATCAAGCAATATGATGCCATTGATGGACTCAAAAGAATCTTTATTTACCCTCAAAACAATCTCCTAAAAAAATGATTAAGTTATGATTTTTTTGAAAGGTTAGCTTGGTCAATTAAGCTAGAAATCTCTATACCTTTGCTAATACTATCATCATGAAAGAATCTTAATTCCGGTACATGCCTTATTTTAATTGAAGCTCCAAGCTTTTTTCTTAAATAACCAGACGCTCTGGCCAATCCTTCCATAGGAATATGGATCTCATCATTAAATTGAATCGAACTAAAATAAATTTTAGCAATACTTAAATCATGACTTAAATCGATTGATGTTAAGGATACTCCTGATAGCCCAGGATCATTTAAATCAAAACGTATCACCTCATTTAAAGTTCTTAAAATTAAGGGGCCCATTCGTTGACTTCTTGAAAACTCTCTTGCCATTTTTTATATTACAGTAATTACGCTCATGGATTTAATCAATAGTTCTGGCAATTTCGACACGCTCAAAACATTCAATTTGATCACCAATTTTTACGTCATTATAATTTTTAACACCAATTCCGCATTCAGTACCTGATTGAACTTCTTTTGCTTCATCTTTAAAGCGCCTGAGTGATTCAAGCTCTCCCTCGTAGATAACTACATTATCTCTTAAAACGCGAATAGGACTGGCTCGTTTTACATGAC
Organism: Woeseiaceae bacterium; assembly: GCA_028822065.1. GTDB lineage: Bacteria > Pseudomonadota > Gammaproteobacteria > Steroidobacterales > Woeseiaceae > SP4260. The sequence continues at coordinate 90,453 of JAPKEL010000005.1, forward strand.
CTTCAATCACTATACTTCCAGCGATGTTACCTAATTTAGGTGAAGTAAACACTTCCTTAACTTCCGCTAACCCAATTATATTTTCTCTTACCTCGGGCGCAAGAAGACCATTTATAGCTGTTTTAACGTCATCAATAGCCTCATAAATTACGCTGTAGTAACGTATATCGACCTCTGACTCTTTAATTAAATTCTTGGCAGAAGAATCCGCTCTTACATTGAAACCAATTATTGTGGCTTTTGAGGCTCCCGCCAATACAATATCCGATTCATTGATGCCGCCGACACCTGAATTTATAACCTTAACTTTAACTTCATCACTATTAAGATTATTTAATGCATCTCTTAATGCTTCAGAGCTACCATGAACATCAGACTTAATTAATATGGCAACAGACTTCCCAGTTTCATTCTTAATTTGAGAGAATATATCATCTGATTTGGCAGTTTGTTGCTGAATAATTTTAGATTCTCGAGTTTTTTCTTTTCTATTTCCAGCTAATTCTCGAGCCTGTTTTTCATTTTTAACAACATAAAAACTATCCCCAGAAACCGGTGTCCTGGGCAAACCAATTACAACAACTGGAGTTGAGGGACCCGCTTTATTCATTGGTTTTTGAGATTCATCAAGCATCGTTCTTATTTTACCAAACTCATCGCCAGCTAAAAGAATATCGCCTTTAGATAAGGTCCCGGCTTGAACTAAAAGTGTCGCCATTACGCCCCTTCCACGATCCAAGCTTGATTCAATTACCACCCCTCTAGCAGGGCCCTCTTCAACCGCCTGTAGATCCATAATTTCAGCTTGTAATAATATTTTTTCTAAAAGATCGTCAATACCTTCACCAGTTTGTGCTGAGACAGATGCGAAAAGATTATCACCACCCCACTCCTCTGAAATTATCTCATGCGATGAAAGCTCAGTCCTAACTCTCTCGGTATCAATATCCTCTTTATCAATTTTGTTGATAGCAACAATCATAGGTACATTGGCTGCTTTTGTATGCTCGATAGCTTCAATCGTTTGCGGTTTAACGCCATCATCAGCCGCAACAACTAGTATCACTATATCTGTGGCTTGAGCTCCTCTTGCTCTCATTGCAGTGAATGCTGCATGACCCGGAGTATCGAGAAATGTGATATTACCTTTTTCTGTCTTTACATTATAAGCGCCAATATGTTGTGTGATGCCACCAGCCTCACCATCTGCCACTTTTGAATTTTTAATGTAATCGAGTAATGAAGTCTTACCATGATCAACATGACCCATAATAGTTACTACAGGTGCTCGTGAAACTTTTTCTCCATCACCATCATCCGCAACCAGAACGTCTTTTTCTAAATTTTCATCTTCAATTTTTGCAACATGGCCTAATTCCTCGACTACGAGAATTGCGGTATCTTGGTCTATCACTTGATTGATAGTGACCATCGCCCCCATGTTAAAAAGGACTTTTACTACCTCATTACCTTTGACAGCCATACGTTGAGCAAGCTCAGAAACCATAATTCCTTCAGGAATATTAACTTCTTTAATCACCGGTGCGGTAGGCTTTTCAAATCCATGCTGACCATCACTATCCAATGACACGGGACGCCTTCTTGCTATAGGTTTCTTTCGCCGTCTACCGCTTTTATCTCCGGCAACATGAAGCTCTTTTCGGCCATAGCGTGTATCAGCTAGACTGCCTCTTTTTTTACCTTTATTTTTATTTTGCTTCTGAGATTCCTTGTCTTCGTTTAAGAATTTTTTAGGAGCTTCAGTTTTCTCTATCTTTTCATCTTTTTTACTAACAAGTTTTTCTTTGGAGGCAACTTCGACTTGCTCTGCCTTCTCTTTCGCGATATTTTCAGCTTCTAGCTTAGCTTCATTTTCCAAACGCTCAGCTTCGAGCTGATCTTGTTTTAATTTTTCTTTTTCCAGTAATTCATTGTCAATCCGTTCTTGTTCTTGCTGTTTTTTTAACTCTAACTCGTTCTTCTCCTGTTCGGCCTGACCCTCTAGAACATCTCTTTTGATATAAGTTCGTTTCTTTCTGATTTCTACATTAACTGTTCTTGATCTGCCTTGAGAACCAGCCAATTTTAGCTCTGATTGTGATTTTCTTTTAAGAGTAATACGTTTTGGCGAGCCCTTCTCATCACTTCCATCCAGTCCATGGCTTCGACGAAGAAATGTTAAAAGCTCAAGCTTTGCATCATCACTAATCACATCGTCTTTTCCAGAGATTTTGATACCTGCTTCTTCTAATTGCGCCAGTAATTTTTCAACCGGAACTTTTAAAACATCTGCAAATTGTAAGACAGTTACATCAGCCATTAATCAACTCCAAAATCTATTTTTCACTCTCATCAAACCAATGAGCGCGCGCTTTCATTATTAAAGATGCTGCATTTTCTTCATCCATAGCATCAATTTCTAGTAAGTCATCAGTTGCTAGATCAGCTAAATCTTCTCTGGTAACAACTCCTTTACTTGCTAGTTTTGAGGCCAAGCCTTTGCTCATACCTTCCAGACTTAAAAGGTCCTCAGCTGGTTCAGCATTTTCTATCTTCTCTTCGGCAACAATTGCCTGAGTTAAGAGCATATCTCTAGCTCGATTTCTCAATTCTTCGACAATATCCTCATCAAATTCTTCGATTTCAACTAATTCTGAAGTAGGCACATAAGCCACTTCTTCAATCGAAGTAAATCCTTCCTGCACCAAAATCAAAGCCACTTCCTCATCAACATCTAATTGCTTAGTAAATAAATCAATAACAACTCGTGTTTCCTGCTCATTTTTTTGATCTGCATCCACTTCTGTCATAACATTCAATTCCCAGCCAGTAAGTTCACTCGCTAGTCTTATATTTTGTCCGCCACGACCAATAGCCTGAGAGAGTTTCTCTTCATCAACCGCTACATCCATGCTGTGAGCATCTTCATCAACTACAATGGATATAACCTCTGCCGGTGACATTGAGTTAATTACATATTGTGCAGGGTTATCATTCCATAAAATAATATCGACGCGTTCGCCAGCTAGCTCATTTGATACGGATTGAACTCGTGATCCACGCATTCCAACGCATGCGCCGACCGGATCGATACGCGCCTCATTACTCTTAACGGAAATTTTAGCTCTTAAGCCGGGATCTCTAGCTGCCCCAAGAATTTCAATTAACCCTTGGCCAACTTCAGGAACTTCTATTTTAAACAATTCAATCAAAAATTGCGGTGTAGTTCTGGTCATAAACAACTGCGGCCCTCTTGGTTCGGATCGCACTTCCACTAACAATGCTTTTATACGATCATGAACTCTAACTGCTTCTCTGGGCATCATGCTGTCTCTAGATATAAAACCCTCAGCGTTGCCACCCAAATCCATATATATACCATTACGATCAACTCTTTTAACAAGACCAGAAAGAAGCTCTCCAACACGATCTTTATAAGCTTCGATAACTTTTTCGCGCTCAGCTTCCCGAACTTTCTGAACAATAACTTGCTTAGCCATTTGCGCTGAAATACGACCAAAAGGTGCAGATTCGATGGGTATTTCTACGTACCCTCCAGGCTCAGCACTTGTATCTATATCCAATGCATCGATCATTCTTAACTCATAATCTGGGAATTCAAGCTCCGTTGATTCATCGGCAAATACCAACCACCGTCTAAATGTGTCATGCTCACCAGTGTCACGATCAATGGATACCCTCGCATCGATATCTTCTTCATGACTTTTTGCAGCTGCTGCTGCCAAGGCTGCTTCAATAGCCTCAAAAATGACGTTTTTTTCAACGCCTTTCTCGTTGGACACTACATCCACTACCGCAAGAATTTCTTTACTCATTTAAATTATACTCCAAAACAATCTATTTCTTATTTTTAAATACCGGGATTAAACGTGTGAAATCAATAGTATCTATTGATAATTTATATACTTCGCCATCTACTTTTATTTCAATAAAACCTTCATTTGCAGTCAATAAGTGACCTCGAAAATTTCTCCTACCATCCTGAGGGGAAACCAATCGCACCCTTACTTCTTCTCCCAAAAATTGAAGGTAATGATCAATTTTTGTCAATCTTCGATCCAAACCTGGAGATGAAACTTCCAAAACATAATCATCTGTAATTGGCTCTTCAATATCCATCAACATACCAATCTGTTGGCTTACTGCTTCACAATCCTCTAAACCAATACCTTCTGGTCCATCGATAAATATTCTAATCAGGTTATTTTCACCACTCCATTTCATTTCTAAATCGGTTAATTCGTAACCTATTTTATTTACAGTAGGTTCAATTAATAATTTTAAATCATTAAAATCCATGTTAACTCAATTATATAAATACTTGTTTTAAATCAAAAAAAGGGCTAATAGCCCTCTTAATCAATCACTAAAAACTATTAACCTAGGTAATAAAAAACCCCATTAAGGGGCCAGATTTTTCTAAGTTGACCTGCCAGTACCAGCAATCACTTGGTACTGCGAGCAGTATACTGCAAATCCCTAGCTAAGCACAATAATTATCACCAAAAAAACGATCGCTACCTGACTTCCCAAGTGCAGTGAAGTAGATTTGGTCCCCGAAAGGCCCAGCCATCAAAGTCAATCGAACTTGAATCTGACAGCTCAAGATTATGCAGACGTTTGAATAGCTTCGGTAAAGCCACATCCGCTATCAGTGCTCGTGACACCCACGCACCAGCACAATAATGAGGGCCTGCGCCAAAAGTAACTGAAGGTCTTGTATCGCGCCCGACATCGAAACTATCTGGGTCCTTAAATACTTCACCATCACGATTAGCCGAACTAAACATAAAGAAAACTCGCTCGCCCACCTCAA
>JAPKEL010000102.1 GCA_028822065.1 Woeseiaceae bacterium
TATTGATATTATTGAGTTTGTGAAATGCGAACTACACAGATTACTACACACTAAGGTGACTATTGCGTTTCATAAGTCACTTGGAGTTGTATAAGAAAAAATGTTCGTATTTTTCTTAATATAGAATCCTTTAAAACTTTCCAATATAGTAAAAAAGAAAAGTGGGAATAGAAAAACAGCTGGTGAAAAACGGATACATATTGTTAGTTCTACTAGTCACCTCGTGCACTGCGCCTGGTGATAACATCGGAACACTTGAAGATTCGAGCAGAGATCGTTCGATACCATATCAGATTTGGCTTCCCAACGTTGAAGTAGACACGGTGAAGTTTCCACTTGTCATATTGAGCCATGGTAGTGGCGGAGAGTATTCCAATCATACTTGGCTCATAGATTCTCTTGTTGAAAACGGTTTTATTGTTGCGGCGTTAAACCATCCAATGAATACGACACGAGACAATACTGATGAAGGTGTTATCAGTGTCTGGCATCGTCCGCGTGACATTAGCGTATTGTTGGACTACTTATTAAACGATTCAAATTGGGTAAATGTCATTGATGAAAATCGTATTGGTGCGGCTGGGTTTTCGTCAGGTGGCTATACCGTTCTTGCTTTGGCTGGTGCGATATATGATCCTGAACTAATGAGTGCCTACTGTGCCAGTCAGGAAAGAGGGAAAGATTGTGAACTCGCAACTGATTCTAGTAACGTAGACTTCCGAGATTCCTCAGCATCATATAAAGATGAACGCATAAAATCTGTGTTCTCGATGGCTCCTGCCGTTGGTTCTGCTATAACAAAAGAGAGTTTAGCTGAAATCGAACTTCCGGTTTTTATCATCGCTTCAAAAGATGATGAACTTGTGAGCCCCAATTATGGTGCGATTCGATATGCTGAGAATATTCCTCTTTCCGATCTAGTTTTGCTGCCTAGTGGGGGACATTTTATTTTTCTTGAGTGCAATGCCATAACTACTGTTGTTGATTGGTTTAATAGCGAGCTTGATCTTTGCGGTACACAATTTAATGTAGATAGAGATGGAATTCGAAAAATGGTGTCGGCTAAAGCGGTTAGTTTTTTTAACGATAACCTTTTGGCAGTTACCCCATAACATGTCATACCAGAACGAGTTCAGAATCATTACAACACACTGTGTAGTTAGAACATGGTAAGTTATTGATAATGATGGAACCAAATTTTGATGCATTTCAGTTAATAGGACAAATAGCGCTAGGTATTATAGGTTTTTCAGCAATATTAATTGGTTTAAGTAGAACATCAGATGGATTCTCAGATCCAGATAATTACAGAATACAGCTTTTAACTTATTCAGCTTTCGGTGCTATGTTTGGATCGATAATTCCTTTTGCCATTTTCGGTGATAAAAATTTCGAAGTTGCTTGGTTAATTTGTTTTTGGATTATGAGCCTTTATTCGGTAATAGGGTTGATAGTATTTCCCAGAAGGATGATCCAATTGAGAAGGTTAGGGCATGAAGATATTTTTCCAATTAAGCTCTATCTATTTCAAACAGGAATTTTATCTACCATATTTATTTTTTCACTATTAATGATAACCAAAAATTTTTATGAACCTTCACAAATATATATAGTCTGTTTGGTGCTTTATTTAATTCAAAGCTCAGTAGCTTTTATAAGGACTTTATTTTTCAGAGTACATTGAGTGGGAATGAAAATTAAGAACAATAGTAATTATACTAATGAGAATTTTAG
>JAPKEL010000017.1 GCA_028822065.1 Woeseiaceae bacterium
AAGGGAGTATGGGTTAATAGCTCATCGAGGGTTCGAATCCCTCGCTCTCCGCCATTTTAATAATTCAAACTTCTCTGGAGAGGGTATGGTAACTGTATTAGTAACTGGTGCGAATCGTGGTATTGGTCTAGAGTTTGTAAAACATTATTTAGGTCGTGGTGATCGAGTAATCGGAACTTATCGAGATATAGTAAGTTCTAAAGAGTTAATTCAGATGGGCGAAGATCACGATAGTCTGGAGATACTTACTTTGGATGTAGGTTCAGATAAGTCACTCAAAGACTTCCCAAATCAGTTGGGTGATCAACCAATCGATATCTTTATCAATAACGCTGGTGTTTTTGGTCCTCGTAATTCTACATTTAACAATGTAGATGAAAAAAACTGGATTCCGGCTCTACGAATTAATGCCATAGCGCCGCTACTATTGACACAATTAATTATTGAGAATTTAAGAAAAAGCTCGTTGAAAAAACTAATCTATATTACTTCGAAGATGGGTTCCATCGATGATAATAAAGGCGGTGGATCTTATGTCTATCGAAGTTCAAAAACAGCATTAAACGCTGTAGTAAAAAGCATATCTGTTGATCTCGCTGATGAAGGAATGCTCGTGGCTCTATTACATCCTGGTTGGGTGAGAACAGATATGGGTGGTCCAAATGGTCTAATTGATACGAATACGAGTGTTTCCGGGATGATTAAGGTGATTGATGGGTTAGAGCAAACGCGTTCCGGTAGCTTTTTTAATTATGATGGCGCAGAAATTTCATGGTAATTATTAAGTATTAGATCCGCTGCTTTTTCGCCGATCATTATGGTTGGTGCATTCGTGTTGCCACTTACTATTTGAGGCATGATTGAAGCATCTGCTACCCTGAGATTCTTTATGCCCGTTACATTCAAATTTTGATCAACTACAGCCATTTCATCGATACCCATTTTGCAGGTACCAACAGGATGATAGACCGTATCGGCACTTTGTCTTATGGCAGCTTCTATTTCACTATCATTATTTTGGTTTATACTTCCGTCGATAGGATCTTTGGTATATTTAGATAGAGGATCTTCATTTAAAATCTCTGCCATTCTTTTGTAGCCATTAATCATTGTCTGCATATCATCTTCGTTAGATAAGAAATTTGGATCAATTACGGGAGGAGCAAGAGGATCCTTCGAGCTTAAAGTCAATGTTCCTCTTGATTTCGGCCTAAGTAAGCATACGTGGCAACTAATGCCATGACCCCATAACAATGTTCTTGCATGATCTACAGTCTTAGCTACGCCAAAATGAAGCTGAATATCTGGAGTGATTTGTTCTGATGAGCTTTTTATAAATGCACCAGCTTCTGCTACTGGTGATGCAAATTGTCCTTTTCTGAGGAGAAGATATTTCAGTAACTCAAGAGGAAATTTGTACAAAAATGATTTTATTGAGAATCCTATTGTGTCTATTGATTCATAACTAAAGGTGCGTACAAAATCAATATGATCTTGAAGATTTTTGCCAACACCAGGAAGATCTTTCTCCACTTTAATGGCAAGTGTTTCAAGTTCATTTTTTGGCCCTATACCGGATCTAAGCAATATCTGAGGTGACCCAAAAGCACCAGCTGACAAAATGATCTCTTTATTAGCTTGTATAGTAAATTCTTGTTTATTCTTATCTAAAAAGTTAACGGCAATTGCCTTGCCGTCTTCGATGATTAATTTATCAACATTCACATCCGTTAATATGGTTAGATTCGCTCTATTCTTGATGGGTTCTATGTATGCTTGTGCTGCACTCCATCTTTTCCCTTTCTTTTGGGTTACTTGAAAGAAGCCCACTCCTTCTTGTTCTTGTCCATTAAAATCATGATTATAATTGTGTAATTTTGAGCCTGATTCTACAAAAGCTTTCGTAAAAATGTTCTCATTTTGTATATTACTGACATTAAGAGGACCATCTTGGCCGTGATATTCATCTTTGAAGACTTCATTAGATTCAGCTTTTTTGAAATAAGGCATTACATCGTTGTATGACCACCCTTGATTGCCAAGATCACACCAATTATTGTAATCATTTTTATGACCTCTTATATAAAGCATTGCATTTATAGCACTTGATCCTCCAAGAGTTTTACCTCTAGGCTGGAAGCCTCTTCTGTGTTCTTCATTCTCAATAGTTGCTTTATGCAGATCACCAATTGAATCAACAATATAGGATTCAGATTGAGGAAGAGTTACTTTTCCGAATGCCCTTTGGGGAACAGTTTCATAACTCCAATTGTATTTACTTTTCTGTCCAACAATAAAAGGAAAACCCATGGGGGTACTGATTCGAATATCTTTATTTTTTGACCCGGCTTCGAGAAGACAAATCCTATAAGAACTTATTGCACTTAATCTGTTAGCAAGAACGCAACCTGCTGAACCTCCACCGACGATAATGAAGTCAAAATCGCTCATTACGTTATCTTTTTTCATTAAGAAGATTGTGTTTTTGTTCTTGAAATTCTTCATCATTGAGAACATTTGTATCATGCAATTTTTTCAATCTCTCTAATTGATTAATTAACGAGTCATCATTATCGATTCTATCTTGATTATTAGTAGCTTGGTTTTCTGTGTTACTGGTAAATGACCAAACTAACGCCACTACCCAACCTATAAATGTCCAGCCAAGTAAAATATTTACGATGAAAATCGGTATTTTATCATTATGTCTTCTTAGCAGGCATATCATGGTTGGAAAAAAATAGATCAGTGAAAGGATTATAAAACCTCCACCAAAAAATACAGAAAAAGGGTTTAAATATTCAGCAAATAATGAATATTCTTGTCCCCAGGATGATGAATAAGCTAATAATGTTGTGATTATGATTAGTTTTTTCAAAGTATTAATACCAGTTAATTTTTGTTCTCAGAATACGCCACAGCGAGATCATTTACCAATAAGCTATAGATACTTTTCTCTATATACATATTAGCTAACAATCTATGTAGTCTTCTATGATTTCACAATCTTCAACAATTATCCCTACCGCTTGCTTAAAATCATAATCTTGACTTAAATCATACCCATTCATTCCAGCTACTTTTGCACTGGCTATTGGCGTATAGATTTTAATGGTGATCATAACTAAACAAATCATAATTGTTATCAGTACTGTATTTTTCATTTTTTATACCTCTAATTTTGTCTATTAATATAGTTATTGATTTCATGCGTTAGTAGCCAAATTCTATCTCGACCCCAACTGGAAAATATCTCTTTATTTTTATGGTCAATTAATCGAAAGCTTGGTACACCCCAAAGACCTGATTTTATGAGTTGCTGTCTATTTTCTTCAATGGGTTGTTGCCATTCTGAGCTATCAAGGTGATGTTTAGCTTCATTCCAGTCTAGCGAGCTAATCTCTATGGCACACCTTAAATTTTTCTCCAAACTCATGTCTTTTCCTTCGGACCAAGCTAGGTGACAAAATGCCAATAGATATTCTCCTGATTTATTTTGAGATTGTGCATATGAGTATAGTGAATAACCCCTTAAGACAGCTTCGCCTAAAGGATCATTAATGACTCCAAAAGGAATATTAATACGTTCAGATTCGCGTTTGGCATCGATTACTATGTATGAAGCTTTATTGGCTGGAACCACTAAGCCCCTCATAACCATTGGCATGACTGGTCTTATGACTGTCTTAACTGGATAATTTTTTTCAAATGCAAGTATTTCCGGCAGAGCTAGATAGCTATAAGGACTCCTAATTGATATAAAAAATTCAACTGTTAAGTCTTTCTTGTCCATTTGATTGAGGTGCTTAATATTTTCTTGGAAATGAGAAATATTGGAAGAATTATTCTTTTTAAGACCAATTTTTTTCATCCTTTTTTCTAAATAAGGTAATCGATCAATACCCCAATACCATTCCCCAGCATAATAAAACATGCCGCTTTGATAATGACCTAATTTTTTTCTGAGCAATTTATTTTTTGCAAGTGTACTTGCTAACTCATTCTCTGAGGCTGGTAATTTTTCCATTCCTAGTGTTAGATCATCACTCCATAATTGCTTCCCTATAAGGAGCGCATCAGTCACTAAATCATTTGAGTTAGCTAACGCACGCATTGCTGTATATGTATCAGCTTGCGATGGTAATTTCGTGGTAATCGGAAAATCTAAATTATGATACGGAGCTATTTTTTTGACATCTTTTAAAGAAAATTGAATCAATTCTTTCTTTTTCGGCGCTGCTTCTTTATCTGGAGCTTCAACCAGATGGACATGAACAGATATTTGATATTCATTAATTAATTTGTGTAATAACTGAGAGGCAAGGTAACTGTATGGATCATCAACTTGGAAGAAGAAGTGCACATCATGATTTTGCCTGCATAACTTTCTTTTTATTTCATAATAATATCTTCTGACGTCACGTAAGAATGGGCTAGTGATAAACTTTGTCACTGATGGGCTGAGAATTTTTTTTAATTTCATTTTTATCTGTTGTTTATTTATTATTCGCAGTTAATAGGATTAAATAATTCATTGTTAAGTATTATTCATAGTATTCTTAGTGATCTCTTAATATAATTGAATTTAGGACTATACAAAAGCGCCCGTAGCTCAGCTGGATAGAGTACCTGGCTACGAACCAGGCGGTCGGGAGTTCGAATCTCTCCGGGCGCGCCATATTTTAGCCCCACTTCTGTGGGGTTTTTATTTTTCTCTTAAGAAGATAATATCCACAGTTACTAAATTTATTTCAAGTGGGTAGTTAGTGTGCATTTAAAAAAGCCATATGTATTGTTTGTTGGTGATGTTGAGGATGATCTAGCGGCAAAAGTTGCTCATGGTATTGCTGACTGGAGACCGAATGAGTGCGTTGGTCAAATTAAATTACCAGGATGTGAGGCGATAATTGATTTACCTTTATTAACTATTGAGTCAGCCATCGAAAAAGGAGCTAAAACTCTAGTTCTAGGAGTAGCTAATCGCGGCGGTGGCATATCACAATCATGGTATGAAACCCTTGTTAAGGCTGCTGAGTATGGTTTGGATATAGCTTCGGGACTGCATCAATTATTATCAACCGTACCGAACCTAAATGCCATTGCAGAAAAAAACAATGTGGCGCTTCATGAAGCGCGTATTCCAGTTGGACCTTTCCCAATTGCGCATGCAAAATCACGTTCGGGTAGAAGATTATTGACGGTGGGTACGGATTGTTCAGTTGGAAAGATGTACGCGGCATTAGCGATTGAAAAAGCCATGTTATCCAGAAAAATCTCAGTTGACTTTCGAGCTACTGGACAAACTGGCATATTAATTAGCGGGAATGGTGTGCCCATCGATGCAGTGGTGGCTGATTTTATGAGCGGTGCTATTGAAGAATTATGCCCAGCTAATGACCCTGATCATTGGGATATTATTGAAGGTCAGGGATCACTATTTCATCCCTCTTTTGCGGGAGTAAGTCTTGGTTTATTACATGGTGCTCAACCTACAGATATGATTTTATGTCATGAACCGACACGAACTCATATGCGAGGACTGCCAGAAGTTTCATTACCCTCTATTAAGCATTGCATGGAGGCTAATTTAATTGCAGCCAAGCTCGTTAATCCAGATGTTCGCTTTGCGGGTATTGCGCTAAATACAGTTGCATTGGATGATCATGAGACATCAAAAATAATTAAAGAACTCTCTCAAGAGTTTGGTTTAATAACTTGTGATCCTATGAAACATGGCGTCGATGATTTGATCGAATTTTTACTGCAAGGGTAAGTATGTTAAGAAAGTTGTCTGTTACTCATGAATCATGGCCCTTAAAAAAAATATTTACTATTTCTAGAGGGTCAAAAACATCTGCTGACATAGTGTACGTAGAAATTGAGGAGGGCGATCATATAGGAAGAGGAGAAGCCGTTCCCTATAAGAGATATGGTGAATCAATCATGAGCGTAATCACTCAAATTACGGCGCTGAAAAATAGCATAGAAAATGGAATAAATTCAGAGGAATTATTAACTGCCCTTAAAGCTGGTGCCGCAAGAAATGCAATTGATTGTGCGTTATGGGATCTGCGTGCAAAAATTGACAACACTCCTGTATGGAAGAATCTAAATAAAAATGTTTCGGGTAAAATAACCACCGCCATGACGCTTGGTATGGAAAGTCCAGCAATAATGGCTGCAGAGGCTCTCGAGTATAATAAATATGATGTATTGAAACTAAAATTAGGCTCTAAAGATGTGATCGAATCTGTTCGTGCAGTTCGTAATGTTGCCCCCAGCCCAAAATTAATCATTGATGCCAATGAGGCTTGGACTGAGGAACAAATACGTGCCTGGCAAGAAGAGCTTTTTGCCTTAAATGTCTCACTCATAGAGCAACCATTACCTGTTGGCAAAGATGCATGTTTGAATAGCTTTAATCACTTAGTACCTATTTGTGCGGATGAATCTTGTCATACGGCTAAAGATATACCTCGTTTAGCTGATAGGTATGATTACGTAAATTTAAAATTAGATAAGACGGGCGGTTTGACGGAGGCGTTACGAGCAAAAGAAGAAGCAAAATTACATGATTTAGGTCTCATGATTGGTTGTATGGTGGCAACTTCTTTATCCATGGCACCAGCAATATTATTAACTGAAAATGCTGATTTTATTGATCTGGATGGGCCATTTCTATTGGATGTGGACCGGCAACCTAGTTTGGTAGTAGGACCAAATTGTCTTCTTTATAATTCGGATGTCTGGGGATAATGTTGCGATTATTCATTTTCTTAATCACCTCTTACGCAATGATTGGTTGTGCCCCTTTAACTTTGGAGTCAAGACAAGATGCAATGCCTAGAAATTTTGTTGACATCGGAAATTACATACCCGATGCAATCATAGATGCCAGGTATGCTTCATCAAATAACTTCACAGGTAAGCCGGTAGATGGTTATTTTGCTAATAAATGCTTATTAACTAAAGATACCGCGCTAGCTTTAAGGAGGGTTCAAGAGGCTTTAACCGAAAGTAAAATGATTTTAAAGATCTATGATTGCTATCGCCCTCAACGAGCTGTAGACCAGTTTATTGCTTGGACGGAAGACCTATCCGATCTGAATACCAAAGCAGAATATTATCCGCGTATTGGAAAAGACACATTATTGGGTCCATATATAGCCTCTCAATCTGGTCACAGCAAAGGAAATACAATAGATTTAACTATTATGGCTTTTGATCAAGGGAGTCATTATGAACTAGATATGGGCTCAAGCTATGATTTATTTGATCCCATTTCACATACCAAAACCAATTTAATTACTTTGCAGCAACAAAAAAATAGACTCTTATTAAAAGAAATTATGGAGCAATTTAATTTTATGAATTATGAATTGGAATGGTGGCATTTTTCATTTCAATCTCTAACACCTTATCCGTTTCTAAATTTTCCGATACAATAATTATTAGAATTTATTATATTAACGTGCTTTATAGTCTATTATGAGTTAGCGTGTGGTCTGGTTAATTTTATACGAAATTAAGGAAACCAAAAAATGAGTAGTTCTTTTAATTTATTCACTATAGTGATTGTTTTATTTTTAGCTGGTTGTGCAAGTAATTCTGGTGAATATCCATCAGCAAGAACACCCTCAACCGCGCCAAACACTCAAAGCAAAGCCTTAAACTGTAATGCCGGTGAAGTACTTGTTTGTGAAGCACGCTCACCGCACAGGGTGAGCGACGGTAGATACGGTCGTAAAAATAAAAAAAGCAAGGCATGTTCATGCCAGCAAGAATCCGATTTTAGTAAGATGGGCATAGATGTTCTCGGGCAAGGCAATTAACTACGCTCGTTAAGATTTACGAAGTCCTCTGACCGCATTATATAACAGTCACCTAGGTGACACCTTTTTTAAAAAGGTGTATAAATGGTCGTATCTGTTTTTTATGGGGGGCAGAAAAATGAGAAATATATATATATATTTAATAATGGCATGTTTGTGCATTTCTGGAAACATTAATGCTAATGAGCAGTCAGAGCAACCATCATCAGCAGAAGCGGCTGAGAAAAAAGTTGAAATAACGGCTCAAGAATTTGCTGATTTATTAGAGATGACCACTGAGGAATTTTTCACACTGTTGGCCGCAGCTGAAATTGAGGTAATAGGATTGGATGATCTTATCAGTGATGATAAAAAAATTACGTTGTTAAAATTTTTGCAAAATCTGGCTACTACAAATCAGGAATTTGATAATACTGATTGTAAACCAGGTGAAATGTTATTTTGCGAGACAGAAAGACGGGTTAGTGACCAACGTTTTGGTAGGAAAAAAATGGCAAGTGATAAGCGATGCGCATGTGGTCCAATGCACGGTAGATTCTAAAAGCTGTGTAATTCAATATTTCATTGTAAATAATTCACATTTGTAATTTTATACAAATCTTTGCTCAATTATATTTGACTGTATTAATCGATTCAGTAGGATACTTAGAATGAAAGTTAAATACCTGCTGTTGTTAATTTTTTCAGTCTTAATAATTGGCTGCGCTAACTCAATGGAGCAGCCAGAATATCCATCAGCAAGGGTTCCTTCAACTGCGCCCAATTCTCCTGAGCAAGAAATGAAATGTAATCCTGGTGAAACCTTGATTTGTTTCACTGAACGTCGCATCAGCGATCGACGGTTTGGCCGGAACAAGATGGAAAGCGGTTATTGCTCATGCAATCCTGATTTGACGGGTCGTTGGTAATGCGTTTTTTGTGCTATTAGCTGTAAAAATTGGCTGCGTTTTTTAACATGACAAATCTAAAAAAGCTTTTAAATTTAGATATAACGTTACAGATAGTAATCGGTATTTTGATAGCTATTGTTGTATCTCTTGTCTCCAGTGAATGGGCTCAATCATTATCAATATTTGGGAAGTTATTTGTACAGAGTCTCAAAGCAGTGGCTCCAGTATTGGTATTTTTCTTAGTCGCCAGTGCCATAGCGAATCAACCTCAAAATCAAGATTCAAAATTACGTCCGATTTTATTTTTATATATTATTGGCACTTTATGTGCCGCACTTCTAGCGGTGATTATGAGTATATTGTTTCCAACCAATTTGCAGTTAAATGTTACTGATGTTGTCTTACAGGCTCCGCAAGGAATCAGCGAAGTATTAAACAATTTGTTATTTAAGTTAGTGGATAACCCTGTTAGTGCAATCATGAATGGAAATTTCATCGGTATCTTGGTGTGGGGTGCGGCCATTGGACTTGGGCTTAGGCACTCATCGGGAACAACTAAAATAGCTTTTTCGGATTTGTCTTACGCCATCACTCAAATAGTTCGCGTAATTATAAGATTAGCACCGATTGGTATACTGGGTTTGGTAGCGGGAAGCCTGGCTGAGTCTGGTTTACAAGTATTAAGTGATTACGCTCGGATTTTAATGGTATTGCTCAGTACCATGTTGATAATGGCATTGTGCATAAATCCATTGATTGTCTGGCTAAAAACGAAAAAAAATCCTTATCCAGTGGTCTTTATTGCTCTTAGGGAGAGTGGAGTAACGGCATTCTTTACCCGCAGTTCAGCAGCAAATATCCCCGTCAACATAAGTCTTTGCGAGAAACTGGGACTCCAAAAAAATATTTTTGCAGTTTCTATCCCCCTTGGTGCGACTATAAATATGGGCGGTGCCGCTATTACTATTACTATTTTGACATTAGCAGCTGCCAATACATTAGGTATTAATGTGGATTTTTCTAGTGCATTGCTTTTATGTGTGATCTCAGCTTTATCTGCTTGTGGAGCATCAGGAGTAGCAGGGGGCAGCTTATTATTAATTCCTCTCAGCTGCGCTTTATTTGGTATTCCTGATGATATTGCTATGCAAGTTGTGGCCGTTGGTTTTGTGATTAGTGTTTTACAGGATTCGGCCGAGACAGCTCTGAATAGTTCTACTGATGTTGTTTTTACTAGTGCGGTGAGCTCTTCAAAAGAATAAGATTAGCGTATTAAATATCAAAACAATGAGCGTAAAAAGCACGGTAAGAAAATGAAGGCCACGAAATTTTGATTTTTCATCGTTATCTTTGGCTTTGTTAATAACCGGGGTAAGCATATAGCATGCTGTTGGCAATGCTGTGTTGATGCAACCAAGAACAAAGTTCTTATTTATTCCAGGATGATAGTAAGAGCTCATTAATAAATAAGCGAAACCTAGAAATGTCAGTAATAAAAAGAATTTCGGAAAAATAGCACGTAAAAATATCTTGGTATTCGCTTCGTCAAGATGGTTAAAGACTGTTCTGGTTATAAACCCAGTTTGAAATATAATTACGCCTACGATAATCCCGGAAAACATTGTCAAATAGCTCATAAATTTTAACTCTTGTCTGTTGTTTATGTGAAAATGATCTACTATTTATTGATACTTATGCACTTTTAATTCGCATAAGCTATTGGTATCTATCTGAATATTTTTATCAACTCAGCACATTGATTTTCACAGTTAGGGCCCATTAGATGTACACCATTTATACCGGGCATATCCATGAGTTTTTCGATAATTTCTTCACAGATCTTTTTACCTTCTTGCAACGGTGCGGATGCTTGGTCTAATCTTTCTATGATCGAGTTCGGTATTTTTACACCGTATAAATTATCTCTCATCCATGATGCTTGTTTTGCTGACTTTAGTGGGCCTAAGCCAATAAGAAAATTGGCATTTATATTAAGAGTGTTTTCCATAATAAAAGCTGAATATTTTTGACATAATTCTAAATCATAGCAGTATTGAGTTTGCACAAAATTGACACCTAGATTTACTTTTTCAACAAAGAATTTGGAATGTTGATCTCTTATAAAATGATCATGAATACTGTCAGCACAGCCAGATATCAATTGAATGGGCTCCTTAATTTCGACTCCATCAGTTAGATGGCCATTAGACATAGTCTTAAGAAGATTAATTAAATTCGCACTATTCATTTCGTTAACGGCTTTTGGGCCATCTTCTGGAGGTCGATCTCCAGATAAGCATAAAATTTTATTAATACCTAATGAAAGCGCACCTAATATTTCTGATTCCAATGCAATGCTGTTTCTGTCTCTTCCAGTGATTTGCAGAATAACATCTAAGCCATTTTTTTGAATCTCACCAGCTACGACTAAACTGCTTAACTTGGGTTTGCAATTAGGGGCATCAGTAACATTTACTGCATCGGCGACACCAATTAAGCTTTCAATTTTTTGTATATTTTCTTTTAAATTAGTAGAAACAGACGGTGTTGTTTCTGCAGTGAAGATAAAAGGTTTATTAGTATTTTGGAAAAGGTTATTTGTCATTGCGATGGCCTTTAAAAATGTACATTGGAGATAATTGTATATTGAACTTGACAAATAGTCATAATAGTTAATATATTAATAGTTAATATATTAACTAAAGCCCATATTTATGGCAATAAAAGAATTAAACAATTCTTTACCAATGATGCTTTATAAGGCACTTGATACAATCATGCCAAAATTTCGTATCATTTTTAAAGAATTTGGAATTACAGAAACACAAGCGAGAGTATTAAGGATTTTATGGCAGCATCAAAGAATCGCACTTAATGAGCTTTCTTCTTTGACTTTAATTACACCACCCAGTTTAGTTGGTGTAATCGATCGAATGGAGCTAAATAATCTTGTTAAAAGAAATCATTCAAGCGCTGATCGTCGCAAAACTATTATAAATTTAACCAAAAAAGGTAAAGAGCTAGAGTCAAGAGTATTGCCCAAGGTAGCAAAGGTATATGAAGAGATTGAGTCGTCTTTAGATAATAAAGAATTAGATAATATTCTAACATTGCTTGAGAAAATCTCATTAATTGATAGAAAAAAAGGAAAAGAGAAAAATGGTTGCTAAATTAAGTGAAAATATAACGTCACTTGGAAATGGTATTCGCTCTGGCGCTGAGTACTTAGAAGGTCTGAATGACGGTAGAGATGTTTGGCTAGAAGGGCAAAAAGTTGCCGATGTTACTCAACATCAGGGTTTACGGCGAGGTGCGGAAACCTTAGCGGGTTTCATGGACAAACAAGCTGATCCTAAATACAAAAAAATTGTGACTTTTGAAGAGGATGGTCGTGACCTGCCTATGTCATTCATGATTCCAAAATCAAAAGAAGATATTGTTAAGCGTGGCGCTGCTTTTTATGAGTGGGCAACTTGGTCGAATGGCATTTTTGGTAGGACTCCTGATTATAAGAATGCTTCCATTATGGCATTTACCGCCGCGGCAAAATTTCTTGAAGAAGGAAAAGTCGAATTTGCAGAGAATATGCGACGTTATTATCAGTATGCTGCGACTCACGATAAAGTTTTAACGCATTCTTTACTTAATCCAACTGTCAGTTTCGCTGAAGCAAAAGCTGGTCGATCGAGTGCTGATGTTACCCTAAAAGTTGTCAAAGAAAACGATGCTGGTATTTTTGTTACCGGTGCACGTTTGTTGGCTACGCTGGGTCCACAAGCCGATGAAGTAGAAGTTTTTCCTTCTACGTTACTAGATCGTCAAAAAGATGAACATCTTGAATATGCCTTTGCTTTTATAGCTCCTGTGAATAGCCCTGGGTTACGAATGATTTGTCGAGACAGTTATGATCATGGTAAATCTCATTATGACGCACCATTGGCATCACGATACGAAGAGATGGATTCAATTGTCACCTTTAAGAATGTATTTGTGCCATGGGAGCGGCTATTTATTTATCGTGAACCTTTATTGTGTAACAGGGCTTTTGCGGAGACAAATGCGGTTACCCAAATGATGCATCAAGTTATCTGCGGTAAACTCGCCAAAGCCGAGTTTATAGTTGGCCTATTGTGTGCCATGGCGAAAGCCTCAGGCAAAGATAAGGATATGACCATCAAGGGGCACATTGCTGAGGCAATGTTTATAACTGAAACTATCAGAGCCTTAAGGTTCTCGGCTGAGCAACATGCACACGAAGATGAATACGGTAATTTCATTCCATTGCGACAACCGTTGGATACCTCAAGAAATTTATTTCCAAAAATGTATCCCAGATTAATTGAATTAGTGCAATTGCTTGGTTCAAGCTCGCTCATGGCGACCCCAAGTGAGTTGGACCTAAGCAATGAAATTGCCGATGATGTGACGCAGTACTTTCAGTTACTGAATCTTGAAAGTAAAGATCGGATTGCTTTATTCCGATTAGCGCATGATCTTTCTGTATCGGGTTTTGGTGGACGCCAAACTTTGTATGAGCGTTTCTTCTTTGGGCCGCCTAATGTGATGGCTTCAATTTATTATGACCTCTATAACAAAGACGAAATGATGGATCGGGTTTCAGCATTAATTAATCAAGCCTGAGCATTTCATTCTTTATTTATTTTTGCAGAAAATTCTGCCAATAAGGCGAAAATTTGGTTAAATTTATCTGTACCAAATAAAGATTCAATTTCTTGATATAGATACTCAGTCTCTGGTGCCACATCCGTAATAATTTTCTTGCCTTTTTCTGTAAGGCTGAAAACTGATCGACGTAGGTCATTAGTATCACCTGACCTTAATACAATTTTTTCATCTTTTAAGTATTTTAAGATTCTTGTTAGGCTAGGGGAGAGTAAAAAACTTCTCATCGCCAGTTCACTGGCATCAATTTTACCATGCTCATGAATTGCCCGAATCACTCGCCATCGTTGTTCGGTTAATCCATGCTTGCGGAGCATCGGGCGAAATCTTGACATAGCTGCTTCTCGAGCCTTGAGCAATTGCATGGGCAAGGAATGATTAAAGCTTCTTATTGACGAGTGATTATTTATTTTTTTATCCAAATCTCTAGAGTAATTCTGTGGTTACTTTGTTGGATAAAATACCTATTCCTGGAACCTCTACTTCAACAACATCATTATGCGTAAGATATTTAGGTGGATCAAAGCGAGCTCCTGCTCCATTAGGCGTGCCTGTGGCAATAATATCTCCTGCTTTGAGATGATAAAAACTGGATAAATAACTAATTAAATATGCAAATGGAAACATCAGACTATCCGTATTGTCATGCTGTCTGATCTCACCATTTACTCTTGTCACTACTTCTAATTTCGAGAATGGGTTTAATTCATCAGACGTCACCATCCAAGGTCCTAATGATCCTGAATTTGCAAAATTCTTACCTTGTGTAACATTAAACTTTGCATGTCGAAGATAATCTCGAATTGAACCTTCATTCATACAAGTCATACCAGCCACATATTCATGAGCACTTTCTTGGGTAATTCTTCTTCCATCTTTTCCGATAATTAAGACAATTTCTCCTTCATAATCGAGTTGTTCTGATTCCGGTGGATCCATAATACTTTGTTGGTGACCGACCAACGATTCACGAGTTCGCATAAATACGCTGGGGTATTTGGGTGGCTTTGTACCATCTTTATATTCGGCATTACGATCAGCATAATTAACCCCAATACAGATAATTTTCTCGGGGTTTGGGATGGTTGGTAAAAACTCTATTTCTTCAATATTTAAACTTGGTTGAAGCGTTTGCGTTTGTTCAGCTAGTGCATTTAATCGGCCCTTCCTAATGGCATCTCTAAGATCCACTAGGTCCGGATTGGCGGCTCCTAAATCAATGATATCTTGATTATTAATTGCACCAAAACTTGACGTACCATTTTGTTTAAAACTGAGAAATTTCATTGCATTTTCCTTATAGTAAGTTGGCGCGTTTTAGTACTCTGTCCAGACGTTCTTCTAGTTCTGGAGTAGCAGCAACCATAGGTAATCGGTGCTCATTAGTTGGCATAATACCCAATTTCTTCATCATATATTTAATAGGAATCGGGTTTGTATCATAGAAAACAGCTTGATTAATTTCCAATAAATTCTGGTGAAGTTCGCGTCCCTTTTTCATATCATTTTGCCAGACTGCTTCACACATATCAGATAAGATTTTTGGCCTTAAATTGCCCACAGCGTTCATTAAACCACAGGCTCCAATAGTCATCATAGGGAATGACAGCTCCTCCAGACCGACAAAGACTTTAAAATCATTACCCAGTTCTGAAAAACACTCTGTGACAAAACCTAAATCATTCACAGCATGTTTCATACCTATAAAAGTTTTGGATTTTTCTCTCAGTGCTTTCATTGAATCGAGCGTTACACTAACGGCTGTCCGGCCAGGAATATGATAAATCATCCATGGCGTTTCACTTTGTTTGCTTATATTTAGGTAGTAATCAATCAAACCTCTTTGTGGTGGCTTTATATAGTAAGGAGTAACAATTAGAAGAGCATCAACACCAGCATTCACTGCATGTTTTGTTAATAATTCTGTTTCAATAAAAGACTGTGAGCCAGTAGCTGCAATAATGGGTAATCTTCCAGCATTAACTTCAATCGCAACATCAATCAATCTATTTCTTTCATTGAGGGTGAGGGTAGATGGCTCTGCTGTGGTGCCATTTACTAAAATTCCATGAGAGCCATTATTGATCTGATACTCTACTAGGTCGCTATAGGCCTCATAGTCAACTTGATTGTTCTTTATGGGGGTGATAATGGGAGGTATGGAACCTCTAATCATACTTAAGTCTTTCATGTTGCTTTCCTTGAATTATTTTAATCATCGGTGCTTGACGTTCTTGTTTAACACAGTATACTTAACATGTTAAATTTATTCAAACATACTTTAAGGTGCGATATGCCTCATTTAACAATCGAGTATTCACAGAATATCGAAAAAAATATTAACGTGAGTGATTTAGTCAGAGTTATGCATGATACAGCTGCAGGCATAGATGCTCTGCCGTTGGGAGGTCTTCGAACAAGAGCGGCGCCAAGAAAGGATTTCTTAATTGCTGATGGTCACCAATCTAATACCTTTGTGAATGTGGCTCTTCGGATAGCACCAGGCAGATCAGATACTGTAAAAAAAGACGCAGGAGAACTCTTATTTACCGCATTAAGTAAGTTTTTTGAACCTTTCTGGCAATCTGATCCGATTGCGTTATCATTTGAGATTCAGGAATTAGATGCAGAATTACGCTGGAAAAAAAGTAATATCCGTGAACATATGAAAGTGCGTTCTGAGGCTTAGATAATGACGAATAATTTTAAAGAAAACCTTCAAGACACGGAAGCGTTATTGGCTCCATATAAAAATAATGTTCTGCCGCATTTTATAAATGGACAAGCAATACCGAGTCAATCTGCCGCCACTTTTGATAATTACTCGCCAATTGATAATCATAAGATTGGGTCAATTGCATCGGGCGATCGAGATGATATTGAAATAGCGTGCGAGGCGGCATTTCAAGCATTTCATGAATGGCGCAATACAGCTGGAAAAATACGCAAAAAGTTATTACATAAAGTTGCTGATGGCATAGAAAAACGAGCAAGAGATATTGCTTTGGTGGAGAGCTATGATTCAGGTCAAGCAATTCGATTTATGAGTAAGGCCGCCATTCGTGGCGCTGCTAATTTTCGTTTTTTTGCTGATATGGCACCAAGTGCATCAGATGGAAAATCATTACCAGCAGAGGAACACTTAAATTACTCTTTGCGACAACCGATTGGACCAGTTGGGGTAATTACACCATGGAATACCCCGTTTATGTTATCTACTTGGAAGATAGCGCCAGCCTTAGCGTCGGGATGTACCGTAGTGCATAAGCCAGCAGAATGGTCTCCTTATACTGCTATGATGTTAGCTGAAATTGCTCATGATGCGGGGCTTCCAGAAGGTGTTTTAAACTGCGTGCAAGGGTTAGGTGAAACAGCCGGTAAAGCTTTGACAGAGAATGAGCGAATTAAAGCCATCGCTTTTGTAGGTGAGTCTTCCACTGGATCTCAAATAATGAAACAAGGTGCGGATACACTAAAGCGCTTTCATTTCGAATTGGGCGGAAAGAATCCCGTGATTGTATTTGATGATGCAGATCTAGATAAAGCGCTTGATGCTGTTGTTTTTATGATCTTTAGTCTTAATGGTGAAAGGTGCACTTCCTCAAGTCGTCTACTAATTCAAGAGTCGATTAAAGATGAGTTTATTGAAAAATTATGTGGTCGAATCTCTAATTTAAAGGTGGGGCATCCTCTTGATTCTGAGACAGAAATAGGACCATTAATTCATCAAAAACACCTTGATAAGGTTTTGGGTTATTTTTCTAGTGCGACTGCCGAGGGTGCAAAAATTGCAAAGGGTGGCAAGATCTATGATGTAAATGGAGCGGGTAATTATGTCGAACCAACTTTATTTATTGATGTTGAGAGTAATATGCGTGTGGCTCAAGAAGAGATATTTGGACCTGTCTTGAGTGCCATTTCTTTTAAAGATGAGGCGCATGCTCTTAGAATAGCCAATGATAGTATATATGGCTTAGCAGCCTACCTTTGGACCAATGATGTCGGCCGAAGTCTTCGTTTATCGCATCAATTGGATGCGGGGATGATCTGGGTAAATTCAGAAAATAACCGTCACTTACCCTCTCCTTTTGGTGGTATGAAAAGCAGTGGTATTGGTCGTGATGGTGGTGATTATAGTTTTGACTTTTATATGGAAACAAAAAATATATGCACGGCATTGGGTACTCATACTGTACCAAAACTGGGAAAGAAATGAGTTTATATAACCTACAAAAATTTTTATATGAATTGAATCGTGATGAATCGATTCAAGCAAATTACAGTGAAAATAGTGAGGCATTAATTGCAGGTTATTCTCTGACTGATGAGGAGATCAATGCTCTGAAAGAAGGTGATATTGGATTGCTTTATGTACTTGGAGTAAACGGTCAAATACTTATGCATTATGCTGCATTATTAGGGATTGAATGGTTCGATTATTTAGAAATGATGCGTGAGGGAGTAAGAATTCATGGTCCCGTTAGGGACGGTGTTTACGCAATGACAGGGGGCGGTGAAAGTTTTACTAATGAGGAGAAAGAGCGATGAGTTTAGTTTATTCAGGTGTCCTCAGTCATGCCCCAGGCATTACTGGTCGGGCACATCTGGTAGATAATATAGAAAAACGAGATGAGTTTTATGCTGCTTTAGATAACCAAAAGACTGAGATATTGGCCACCGACGCAGAAGCTATTGTTGTGATTGCCGCTGAACATTTTGCTAACTTTTTTATGAATAATATGCCCGCTTATTGTATCGGCATTAGTGAGAACTACGAAGGCCCAATAGAAGATCCTGAATGGCTGGGCATTCAGAAAACTAAAATACCTGGGGCACCTAATTTAGCCAAAAGATTAACGAAAAATATAATGCAAACTGTTGATGTTGCTTATTCGGAAGAATGGAAGTTTGATCATGGGATAATGGTGCCATTGAATTTTCTCACGCCCAAGTATGATCTTCCTGTTATTCCAGTCAATATTAATTGTCAGGGACCACCGTTAACCCCATTACATCGAGCGTGGGCATTTGGTGAAGCACTGCGACGTGCTTGTGACGAAGCCCCTGAAAAAATAGCGCTAGTTGGAACAGGGGGTATTTCACATTGGCCTGCTACTCCAGATTCTGGAAAAATAAATGAAGCTTGGGATCGTGAATTCTTAGGGCATTTAATGAGGAATGATAAAGATGCTTTATTGAATTACAGCGATGAAGAGACTTATAACGATGCAGGTCAAGGTGGATTTGAGATTCGAACTTTTATTACCGCAGCGGCGGCCGCACAAGGAAACGGTGATCTTCAATTTTATACGGCTGAATTACCAATATTTGCTGTGGGCTGTACTGTTGCTAGATTTGAAATAAAATGAACCAACAAAATATATTTTAAGTTACTTCAAAGAGGGGGAAAGTATGCCATTCATGAAGCCGGTATCAATGAATGAATTACCAGAGGACATCCTAGAGCGTTTTAAGCATTATCAAAATACACGTGGATTTACACCAAACAGTATTCAGACTATGGTTCGACGGCCAAATATTGTTCGTGCGTTTATGCAGCTGAATCAGGCTGTACTCTATGAAGGTACGGTAGATGAAGAGCTAAAAATGCTAGTCAGTCTAATCGCTAGTCAGGTTGCTGGTTGTCGATATTGCCAAGCACATATGGCTAATCTTTCTAAAATCTATCAAGCATCTGAAGAAAAAATAAGTCAGGTATGGAATTATGAAGAAAGTGATTTATTTACTGCTGCAGAAAAAGCCGCTTTGAGACTTGCATACCATGGTGCTATGTCCCCCAGCCAATCATCACAAGAACATTTTGATGAATTAAATAAGCACTATGATGAAAATGAAATTGTTGAAATTGTGGCAACAATCTCACTTTTTGGATTTCTTAATCGTTGGAATGACACCCTGGCAACAGAAATTGAACAGTTGCCAGCAATGGTGGCAAAAGAAACGATTGGTAAAACTTTTAATTGGGAGGCTGGCAAGCACGAATGATTGATTTTCTGTATCTCAATCATTCTCTATAATCCAATTTATGAACTTAAGTGATTTGAATTTAATATACAATATATTCATAGATATGAAATGGCTCATGTGAATATATGGCATATAAATTACTAGGTAAAAACTTTACTCCACCAGATATTCGAGCCAAGGTGACTGGCAAAGCAAAGTATGCTGAAGATTTTCGTGCCGATGGAATGGCGTTTGTAAAATTACTGCTTAGTTCTGTACCTCACGCAAAGATAAAAAACATTGATGCTAGTGCAGCACTTAAAATGCCCGGTGTTTTAGGTGTCCTAACGGCTGATGATTTGCCGCCGCCTGAAGGAATTACACAACCAATTCTAACCAATAACCCTCATTATGTTGGTGATCCGATTTTAGCTATTGCTGCTATTGATGAAACGATAGCTTCAGATGCGTTAGAAAAAGTTCGTTATGACATGGAGGTATTGGATTTTGTAATTGATCCCCTGAAGAGTTTGCACCCAAATGGTCCAAATGCACGAGGCAACTCGAATGTAGCAAACCGAGGTATTCCTGAGCAAGAATTGAAATGGGATAGCAGTGACTTTGAGGGAGTCGGTGAGCATGAACTTCCAGTGACGGGAAAATCTGCAGCGCAATGGAGTTATGGCGATCTGAAAGCAGCATTTTCAGATTCCAGTGTTATTTATGATGAGACATTTGTTACCGGAAGTAATGCCCATCATAGCCTGGAGCCGAGAACAGCTATGTCTTATTGGGAGAATGGTAAGTGTTTTGTATTTGGCTCCTCTCAGAGCCAGAGTTTTGTTGTACCAGGATTAGCAAAACTAATTGGTATTGAGGTTAAAAATTTAGTCTATGTAGCAGAATATTGTGGCGGTGGTTTCGGTTCCAAAGGGGGAGCGTACGCAATTATGGCGTTACCGGCTTTTATGTCTAAAAAGATCGGGCGCCCAGTAATGATGAGAATCAGTAGATCTGATGAGTATTTTTTAGGTTCAAATAGAGGTGGTTTTCAAGGAAGGGTGAAATTAGGATTTAATGAGTCTGGAAAGGTCACTGGTATTGATCTCTATATTATTCAGTCTTGTGGACCAACTTATGGTTTTCCTGATTTTAATAGCGCTGCAAGTGCTGTCTCTTTGTGCTACCAGCCGTTAGCAATGAAATATCGCGGTATACCAGTTTTAACTAATACGCCTCCTGGAGGAGCTCAAAGGGGCCCTGGTCAAAATCAAATAGCCATGATTATCGAACCTTTATTGGACAAGGCTGCAAATGAATTGAATATAGATCGTTTAGAGATTAGAAAAATCAACGCCCCAAATAATGATTCAATTTATGATGGCAAACAAGGTTCGGTTACCAGTGCTTATATAGTTGAGGCACTTCAAAAAGGAGCGCGCAATTTTGATTGGCAAAAAAAGAAACAGCTCAGTAGGCAACAAAATGGATCAAAAGTAATTGGGGTTGGCATTGGACAGGCTTATCATTCAGCTGGCTTTACGGGTTTTGATGGTCTTGTAAGAATATTACCTAACGGCAAGATCCATATTCACTCGGGAGTCGGTAATTTAGGCACTTATTCGTATGCGGCTACCTCAAGGGTAGTTGCTGAGGTATTAAAATGTGACTGGGAAGATTGTGTAATTGAAAGGGGTGATACTCGTAAACATCTTCCATGGAATATTGGTCAATTTGGCAGTAATACTTCGTTCACCATGTCCAGAAGTAACTATGCAGCCGCCATGGATGTAAAAGAAAAATTACTCTTAATTGCAGTCCAAAAATTTGGTGGACTCACAAAAGATTATGCTATTGATGGTAAGTCTGTTTATCAGAAGCAAAATAAAACCATTAATATGTCTTACGCACAAGCCGCTCGATATGCTATTGAAATTGGCGGTAAATTTGATGGCCATAAAGCTCCTGAAGATATCAATGATATGACGAAAGCGTCGGTATCGGCAGTGAAGGGTTCTGGTTTGATTGGTGTGGCAAAAGACAATTATGAGATCAGTGGAACTCCGCCAGCATTGGCAGCTGGTTTTATGATGATTGAGTTGGATAAAGAGACGGGAAAGTTTGAAATTCTTGAGTACGATGGCGTAATTGATTGTGGTACCGTGATCCATCCAATGGGGCTAGCAAACCAAGTAAAAGGCGGGGCAGTCATGGGTATAGGCTTGGCTCATCTAGAAAGATTGGTCTATGATCCACAAAACGGATTACCGGCAAATGTATTCTTGTATGAATCCAAACCGCCATCTTATCTTGATGTCCCTTCAAAGCTGGGGTGGGATGCTGTTGATATTCCCGACCCTCAGAATCCAGTAGGTGTTAGGGGTATGGGTGAACCTGTTATGGGTTGTGCGGCTTCAGCTCTGATATCCGCTATATCTGACGCAATGGGGGGTCACTATTTTAATCGAACTCCCATTTCAAGTGATATGATCATCAATGCGTTGAATGATCGTCAGCAATCACATCGTCCTTTGCAGGTTTATACTTTTTAGCTGTATGCTGATAAATAAATAACAGGGAATGTAATATTCATGAATAACTCAATAAAGAATTTGAATGATTTTATAGATAAAGGCTCTATTACATCGCAACAAATACTTGTAGTGGCATTGTGTTTTGTATTCAATATGCTCGATGGCTTTGATATTACGGCTATGGCTGTGGTGGCCTCATCCGTATCCTCAGATTTGAGTTTGACTGATGATTTATTGGGTTGGATCTTTAGTTTTGCTTTAGCGGGAATGATGGTTGGGGCGATGGTACTTGCTCCTGTTGCCGATATTATTGGGCGACGGGTTCTGATTATATTGAGTCTTTTGTTAGTAGGGGTATCAATATTGTTGACTTCCAAAGCTGACAGTTTGGGTCCATTTATAATTTTACGTTTTGTTAGTGGGATGGGTGCAGGTGCATTATTAGCTTGCCAAGCCTCATTAGCGGCTGAGTATAGTCCAGAGAAATATCGTGCCTTATCCGTAGCATTGGTTACGGCTGGGTATCCTACTGGCGCTATGATGACATCTGTTGTGGCCGGCTTTATTATGCCTGAGTATGGATGGCGAAGTATGTTTGTATTTGGTGGATTAATTACTCTGGGTATGGTTGTTGTGGCGTGGTTAATGATCCCAGAATCTTTGAAATATCTTCTAGAAAAACAACCTAAGAATGCATTGATCAAAATTAATGAAATTCTGCAAAAATTAAAGCATTCGCCGATTGACGAATTACCAGAACGTATTAAAAGTCATAAGAATAAAACGACTTTATTAAATAATATGAGAATGTTGTTGTCTCCAAAATATCGCTCATTGTCTTTAACATTATGGACAGCATTTTGCTGTGCTTATGCAACATTATATTTTCTGATGAGTTGGATTCCTAAATTAATGGAGAATGCGGGTTATGATATGGCTGCAGGAAGGAATGCATTTTTTCTTTTTAATTTAGGGGGTGTGATAGGTATTTATTTATTGGGATATCTATCGATTAAATGGAAGTTAACCAATCTTATTTTTAATTTATCTATTGCCTCTGCCATTAGTATGATTGCATTTGCGTTAGCACCTAATGAATTAAATACCTTACTTATCTTGATAGTTATGATTGGTATTCTCCAGCAAAGTGCTTTTACTGGTTTATATGGTGTGGCAGCTAAAGCCTACCCCACAGAGATAAGAAGTACAGGAGTTGGTTGGGCCATTGGTTTAGGGAGAATCGGTGCGGTTATTGGGCCAGCCTTAGCGGGTTATCTTATTTTAGCGGGTTATGATATGTCCGCTAACTTTATGTTTTTCTCTATTCCTATGATTGTATGCGGATTCATTGCTTACCGTTTGCATATAGATTAATTTATTTCTTCAGTGTAATTAGTAAAAGTATTTTTTATGGAGATCGATATGGATTCATTGACTTCAAAATCATCAATTGTTCAAAGTGTAGTAGTTGCTTATGAATTGCTTAATTTCCTTGCAAATAAGGGTCGGCCACAAAGGGTCACTGATATAGCGAATCATTTAAGTATGACAAAAGCTCGAGTTTCGAGACACTTAAGCACCCTAGCTTCTCTTCAATTAGTAGTAAAAACACCAGATAACCGAGGTTACAGACTTGGCTCTAAATTATTTTCTTTATCCACTGCGGCAATGGATCAATATGAGATAACCAATATCACTGATCGTTACTTAACATTATTGAAAAATAAAATTTCTAAACCTTTGTTTCTGTCCGTCCCGGCTGGTGGTGATGCTGTGGTTGCATCTACTGTAACTATACCAGGAGAAAAAATCTATCCTGAGATTCTTAGGGGTTATAGGTACACAGTACCTGTTTCACCAACAGCACGACTAACATTAGCATTCTCATCATCTGCAATACGAGAGAGGGTTATATCGCGCCGAACTGAAAAAGAGGTAAGCAGCGAGTTTGAACCTAATCAATTTAGACGAAATTTAAAAAATATTCAGAAGAATTTCTTTGAGTATGATGAGGATCCATATCGTGCGGGCTTTTCCGCATTGGTGGTTCCAATCTTCAATCATATAGAAGGTCTTGAGGCTGTAATAACTATTTTATGGAAAAAACAAAGTTGTGATACTGAAGAATATAAAAATATTTTTCATTCAACTTTGGATACTGCAATTACAATTTCTTCGGTGCTGGGTTCAGAAATTATGACAAAAAATATGCAGCAAGCTTGCGAATAAATTTAGGTAGGAGGGTTTATGTTTGAGTGGCTGGAGTATTCTATATTATCAATTTGGGTGGGTGAGTCCCTTTGGGGCTATCCTATTATGCTTAGCTTTCACGTGGTTGGGCTGGCAATTGTTGTGGGGGTATTCACTGTATTTAATTTTCGTATATTAGGATTATTCGAGTCTCTTGAGTACGTGGCTTTTATAGATTTTTTTAAGTTAGCATGGCTTGGCTTAATACTTAATACCAGCTCAGGATTTGCATTATTTTCATCTCAGGCAACTATTTTTGTGACCAATATCCCTTTTTTAGTAAAAATTTCAGCGATATCTTTAGGGTCAATCCTCGCTTTTCTTATTCAATCCCGATTGAGAGTGCATGCTAATGATTGGGATTCTGGCGTAAGTAGACCGGCACAAAAAGATTTTTGGTTTGCCCGAACCTCAATTTTTTTATGGGCATCAGCCATATTCGGTGGCCGATTAATTGCTTATTATTTTTGATTGGAGAAGATTATGATTGAGATATTAGTGCAATCACTAGAAGGCAGTACACTTAACATATGGATTTTATCAACTGCTTGGTTCTGGCCATCTTTAGAGATCTTTCATTTTATCGGTTTATCATTATTGCTTGGCTCTATGTTAATTATTGATGTCCGATTGGCGGGCTTTGTAAAACAGATGAATATCATGGCGACTCATCGACTATTACCTTTAGCTGGAGTGGGATTTTTTATTAACCTCACTACAGGTATGCTATTTTTCATTGGTGATCCAGCGCGCTATGCAGTAAATATTGGGTTTCAAATAAAAATGCTTTTAATTATAATCGCAGGGCTAAATGCTCTATGGTTTGCCGTTAAAATTAGTCCAATGTTAATAGATTGGGATCCTTATGCAGATACCTCCTCTGCAGCTAAAATATCTGCTTATGTGTCGCTGAGTGCTTGGTTTGGAGTTTTGTTACTTGGTCGATTAATACCTTATGTAGGCACTGGTTAGCTGTAATAAGATATATTTTTTTACCTAATATTTTTGATAGGTATTGGATTGTTAAATAACTGATGAAATTTTCTTCTCGCTCGGCTCTTTCTAGTAAAAATTTCCGTATTTATTTTTACGGTAATATTTTGTCGGTTGTTGGTATTTGGGTACAGCGCCTGTCTTTAGGTTGGCATGCATGGCAGTTGAGTGAATCCGCTTTTATTGTTGGATTAGTGGCTGCGGCTCAGTATTTACCTTTACTTTTATTAACGCCATTTTTTGGCGTTTTTGCTGATCAATATAAACCCAGAATCGGGGCTATTGTGATGCATGTCATATTAATGTGCGTTGCTTTAATATTAAGCTTTCTGACTTTTATGGAGTCCATGGATGTAAAATATCTGGTTATTCTGTCCCTATTCTATGGCATTGCAAATAGCGCATATTCGCCCATCCGATTGGCTTTAATACCAGTATTGGTCCCATCTTCTCAATTCTCGAGTGCCGTTGCCATCACCTCAGCTGGATTTAATTTATCTCGCTTTCTTGGTCCTGGAATAGCAGGATTTATCGTTACATTCTATGGTTTAGGTTTTGCGTATTTTATTAACGCAATTACTTTTTTACCGGTCATCTTTGCACTCTTAATCATAAAAATTCCATTGGTTAAAAGTAAATCAAAATTACCAGAAAGTTACTTTCAAAAGTTACGTGAAGGTTTTAGGTATACCTTAAATCATGAATTGATTAGAAATGTAATTTTGATTGCAGGTATTAGCAGTTTCTTTGGTAGGGGTATTATAGAGTTGTTGCCTGCATTTGCTGTCACAATTTTTTCGGGCGGAAGTGATACCTTGGCAAAATTGATGGCAGCATCAGGATTTGGTGCTGTGATTGCAAGTTTAATCTACATGACAGGAATTTTGGATCTAAGGTTGCGACAAGCTGTTTTATATGGAGGTTATGGCATGGCTATTTCATGCATGCTTTTCGCCATAACTGAAAATATTTCTTTGGGTATTGTCATTGTTGCTTTGATTGGATTTTTTATTACCTTTGTAGCAGTCGGCTCACAATCTCAGGTTCAAGTAAAAGTGGCTAATGAACTACGGGGCAGAGTATCAAGTTTATGGACTATTATTGTCCTAGGTGGTCCGGCTTTGGGTAGCCTTGTGGCGGGTTTATTGGTCAATGAATTTGGTGCACAACCAACTGTCATCGTATTTTCTTCTATTTGTATATTATGTTTAGTTTTTATTCAATGGCGGCAAACTGAGAATCCGAATCAGTCTCCATGAACAATTCCAGCGGCTATTCCAATTTCAGGAGCAACGGAGTAAAAATCTAATTTAGGCTTATTTCCTCCAGCTGCCTTATGTGCTGCGGATGCTGCAATCCAAGTATGCAGCTCCATGGAGCCGATGCCCGCCTCTTTAATAAGCTCTTGCTGATTCCAAGTATCGAAATCAGTAAGCTCAAAATTTGTTAATGTTTCAATAAAACGCCTGTCTGCTTCTTTATTTAACCTCATGTCTTTAGCGGTCCTCTCGCCTTGAGCAATCATTTCAGCACCTTCATGGTGCATTACTTCTAACCGATGTATCCATTCTTTTTGAGTCAGTGATTGTGCGTCTTCTCCACCCGATTTCTGCCAAGCCGTCACTTCCTCTGGACCGTCATTGATTTCTGGATAATAACGTGTTGGATGATGTGACATTCCCCCAGAAGCTAATAATAGAACACGTTTTTTTGTTATTTTTACAAATTTTCCTATAGTTTCTCCCATTAATCGAGAGCGACGAAAGGGAACATAAGGTTCTGTGATGCAATTAATGAATATTGGAATTACAGGCTTTGAGTTTAGGTCACCACACATAGTATGAATGGTTTGTGAAAATGCATGATCAATAGTCATATCTGAGGAGGATGCTGGATCGATATCATTCTGTCGAAGATAATTAATCACTTCAATAGCTGTTTCTGAAGGCACATTTAATTTACCAGCAAAACCTCCAATATCTGCTGCTGCTGTCGCTTCAATTCCTATACAAAATGCGGGCATTAATTTGAGGAAAAAGCCATTAAAGTGATCCGAGCCAAATGCAATGACAAGTTCCGGATCAAACGCTTTCACTGCCTCGGCACGATCTTTATAAGCCTGCTGCATTAAGTCCCAATCTTTCGGTTGTTTCGCATAACAATAAAGCAGTGGACTATGAGAGGCGCATATCAAAGATGTCGTCATGTTATAATTCCTTTTAAATAACCATTATAATAACTATTACTATCGATAGATGTTTTGCTTCACTTTATTTAATTAGACCTTATTAGTAAGGCGCTGTCATCTTATGAGTAATTTGATACCTACTACAAATCAAAATAATACGATTCTATATTTCTGCGTTGCTGTGATTTTATTATTATTCATGGGCTCTTTATACGCTCATGGAATCGCAGGAAAAGACGCCCTTTATCTTCAGCAAAATAGCGGTCAAGCAACGTCTATTTTTATTTATTTAGGCGCTAAGCATATGATCACCGGGTACGATCACTTATTGTATCTATGTGGGGTTATTTTTTTCTTATTTCGATTAAAAGAGGTCGCCATATTTGTTTCTTTGTTTGCCCTAGGTCACAGTATTACTTTACTGATAGGAGTGTTGAGCGGGTTGCAAGTTAATCCTTTTTTGGTGGATGCAATTATCGGGTTATCAATCGTTTATAAGGCTTTAGAAAATCTTGATGGTTTGAAATTAATGCTAAAAGTACCACCAAATCCAAAGATTGCAGTTTTTTCATTTGGCTTGGTGCACGGTTTGGGTCTAGCAACAAAATTACAAGAAATGTCACTTTCCATGAACGGTCTGGTATTCAATATTATTTCTTTTAATATTGGTGTCGAGATAGGCCAATTAGTCGCCTTATTGGGGGCCCTTATTTTGATTAATGCATGGCGAATTCAGGGGGGTTTTTATAACCACTCAAGAATATTTAATTTGACATTAATGTTATTTGGGTTCCTTTTGGCTTTTTATCAAATAATCGGTTATTTTTTGACCTGAACCATTAAGATGAATTTTAAGACAAAAGATATATACAAATAATACTCCTTCTGAAATAAATGTTAAGTTTTGTTAAATCCACTCATCTTCGTTTGCAATCATACTAAAATGTTATAATATATCATTTATGCTTAAGACTATTTTGTTACAACTTTTTTTCCTTGTATTGCTATGCCCCAAGGTTTTTGCTCAAACTGGAGTTAATGATGAAATTTTAGAAGTTATCGTATACGGAAGAGAGTCTGATTTAATTGGGTTAACCGACTCAGCTTCTGCCGGAATTATAGGAGCTGAAGATATCGGTAATAGAGCATTATTGAGGGTTGGTGAGTTGTTTGAATACATCCCTGGAATGGTGGCTGTTCAGCATAGTGGTGGCGGTAAAGCGAACCAATATTTCTTGAGAGGCATAAATCTTGATCATGGTTCTGATTTTGCCATGAACTTTGAGGGTATGCCGGTCAATCTTAGGAGCCATGCTCATGGAAATGGTTATTTAGATGCGAATTTTGTTATTCCTGAATTAATCAAAAGTATGGCTTATACAAAAGGTACACATTTAGCTGAAATGGGTGATTTTTCGTCAGTAGGAACAGCGACTTTTGAAACATTGGATTCTTTAGATAAAGGGCTTTTGAAATTAACTTATGGCAGTGATAATTATCGTCGTTTTATGATGGCTAATTCTTGGAGTACTGGCAGCGGTGACTTGCTATTAGGCACAGAAATTAGAGGTTCTGACGGTCCTTGGGTTAATCCTGAGCAAACTAAGCTATTCAATGGTTTTGCGAAGTATTCTTCGCAATTGATTGGGATGGATTCAGAACTCATTGCTACATTTTTTAATAACCAGTGGAATGCTACCGATCAGATTCCTCTAAGAGCAATTAGGTCTGATTTATTGAGTCGTTATGGGTTTATTGATGATTCTGTGGGGGGCGAAACCCAACGATTTAATTTGATCTCTAAATTGAGTCGGGAGAATACTATATTTACAAGCTATATCTCTAATTACTCTCTTAATCTTTTTGCGAATCCAACTTATTATCTTAATGATCCATTGAATGGCGATCAAGTAGAGCAAGAAGATAATCGATGGATTTATGGAGGAAAAGTTGATCGCGTAATCTCTCTTGAGTTTCTTGGCAAGCAAAATGAAATTGATATGGGTATCGAATTTCAATATGACCGCATTAATAATTTAAATTTATTCAATACTAAAAAAAGAAAACGGCTCAGCTCAATTAGAGAGGATCAAGTTAAAGAATTTAGTGTAGGAGTTCATACTAAAATTGAAACAAATTGGAGCGATAGACTTAGATCTCAGTTTGGTTACCGTATAGATTATTATTCCTGGAATGTAGACGCTAAGAGGAATGAAAACTCAGGACGTGATTCGGACACTATATTCAGCCCTAAATTAGATATTATTTATTTATTAAATGATGACTGGGAATTAGCATTCAATTATGGTCAAGGCTTCCATACTAATGATGTTCGTGCTTCAGAATTAAGTATTAATCCAATTTCTGGAGTTAAAGAGAATTCATATGACGCTATAATATCAACAAAAGGGCGAGAAATAGGTATTCGGGGTAATATTAACGAACTGTTCAATATTTCTGTTTCTTATTTTCATTTAGATTTGGACTCAGCATTGATTTTTGTCGGTGACTTAGGAACTACAGAGCCGGCCGATGGAATCCATGTTACAGGAATAGAAACAGCGATATATTGGCGACCATCGGAAAGTGTTATTTTTGATTTAACGATGGCGAAAAATGATTCCGAATTTCCTAATCTGCCTAAAAATAAGAATTATGTTCCCGATGCACATGATTTCGTCGCGTCGTTTTCTGCAACAATTTTTTTGGCGAATAATGCCTCAGGAGCTATTAAAATTCGTCACTTTGGTAGCGCCCCACTAAATGAGGATAAATCACAATTAAAAGATTCATCTACAATAATTAACTTGAATATGAACTATCCTATTGAAGCATTTGATTTCGGATTAGAGGTATTTAACCTTCTGAATAAGAGCGTTAATGATATAGAGTATTTTTATGAAAGTAGAATGCTAAATGAGACGCTGGGTATTGAAGATCGACATTTTCATCCAAGCAATGGTCGAGAA
Source organism: Woeseiaceae bacterium (assembly GCA_028822065.1). Taxonomy (GTDB): domain Bacteria; phylum Pseudomonadota; class Gammaproteobacteria; order Steroidobacterales; family Woeseiaceae; genus SP4260. Next base: position 30,307 of record JAPKEL010000017.1, read on the forward strand.
TATAGAGCTACAATAAGATATAATTTCTGAATAATTTAAATAAATGATAAGGATTTATTGTGGCTGAAAATAATAAACATCCCTCGGAAAGTAATTCAAGTGGACTAACTATTAACAAAATGGCTGGCGTTTTTTTGCTTGCTTTAGTGTTGACTGTATTATTTATTCTACCAGCTGAATATGGTATTGATCCTACGGGAGTTGGAGATAAATTGGGATTACTTGAATTGACCGAAGAATCCGATATAAAAACGGATCAAGATATTGAGGTAAAATTAATCCAAGGTATATTCCCTGCTATTCCAGACGAATTTGATTCCTGGGAACCGGATGTTCTAGGGGCGCCTTTCTCTAAAACGAATAATGTTGCTTTTGCTTCTAACGAGTTAATCATTAAATTAGGAAGTGGCGAACAAGTTGAATACAAAGCATTGATGCAGCAGGGTGATACAATAATTTATTCTTGGTCCGTCAATCAAGGTATCGTGTATACAGATTTTCATGCTGACCCAGGAAAGGATGCCAGTCTTTACCCTGACGATTACTTTATTCGATATCGTGAAAGCGAGACTGCCAGTAGTAGCGGCTCAATTGTTGCCCCATTTTCAGGCAATCATGGATGGTATTGGTTGAATATTGAGGAACATCCGATTGAAATTACCCTCAGTGTGGCTGGTTTTTATTCTGAAATTAAAGAGCTAGGACGTTCTTTTCAGTAGAAATTTTTTAGTTTACCGGCTTACTGATAACGACCATAGCCAATATCTTCATCGATTATAGCTACGCCATTAATTTCAGCATAACCTTGCCAATCAGTAATCAGTTCATTAAGAACACTTGGGTGGCTCTTGGCAAGATTGTTGTTTTCGGTTGGATCTTTAATGATGTTATAGAGTTGCCATTCACCATTACCTTCTGGCGGCCAAATCAATACCGCTTTGAATTCGCCTTTTATCAGAGCTCGATTACCATATAACTCCCACCCGATCGGTTTGTTACCATGGACGCTTTCGGTTTTATTGGTTAAGTAACCCAAAGCAGATCTTCCTGTCATTGGTAAAAGATTGGTTTCTTTTTCTTGGGGATGTTCTAGTTTAGCTATATCTAAAATAGTCGGCGCGATATCCATTACAGTCATGACGGAATTTTTAGTGTTCTTTTTAAATCGACCCTTCGTACTATAAAAAATGGCCGGAGTTTTGATTCCGCCTTCTGTGGTATATGACTTGTAGTTGCGAAACGGAGAAACCATTGCATTTGCCCAACCAGCACCTAGCCATACGTAAGAGTCTCTTTTTCCCATATTTTCGAGTCGATTATCAAATGTGGCAGGAATCCAGTATTTATTATCACCAACTTCACCGATAGCATTTCCTTCTGCACCATTATCCGAGACAAAAATAATGATTGTTTCTCGCTCAATATTTGTTTCAATGTATTCAATAAGTCGGCCAATATGGAAATCCATTAATTCAACCATGGCGGCATGTAACTCAATTCGTTTTAATTCTATTTGTTTTTGAAAGACAGGTAAATCAGCCCAATTTTTTACTGCACGATTCATTGGTGATAAATTTACCTCAGATTCGAGGATGCCTAGTTCTTTTTGGCGTTCAAATCTATTTTTTCGGATCTCTTCCCAACCTGAATCATAAATACCTTTATATTTCTCTATCCACTCATCTGGAACTTGAAGGGGCCAATGAGGTGCCGTATAAGCTAAATAGGCAAAGAATGGATTACCGTCATTCGGTGCATTATCAATATAATCAAGCACATGATCGGTATAACTTTCTGATGAGTAAAAGTCATCTGGGAGTTTTGTGACGCTCTTTCCATCTTCGAAATATGTCGCCATTTGTTGGCCAGCAAATGTTCCTCTACCATCACTAAAATGACTGCCACCACCATCAGCAATTCCAAAATATCGATCAAAACCTTGGTCCGTCGGAAGTTTACCTTTTATTTTTCCTAAATCCCATTTACCTGCCATGAAGGTATGGTAGCCGCCTTCATTAAGTATCTTTGAGAAAGGAATAACTCGATCATTCAGATAGCCTTCATAGCCAGGGAGACCTTTTAATTCAGGTAATCGCCTTAAGGCGGCAGAATTTGTCCCTAAACCTGCACGATGATTATCAATTCCTGTCATCAGCATAGCCCGAGTAGGACCACAAGTTGGACCAGTATGATAATTTGTTAATTGAATGCCTTGTTGTGCAATAGTATCTAGATTTGGGGTTCTTATTTCACTGCCATATACTCCCAAATCAGAGTAGCCCAAATCATCAGCCACTATCAGTATGATATTTGGTTGTTTCGTCTCAGCCGCAGGTAGATTAGGAATAAAACCACTAAAAGTTAAAACGAGTAATAATTTTATGAAGCTAGCTTTAAAGAATCTCATGGAATTAATTACCTGTTTGTTATTTTTTTTAATTATACTGTACTTATAGTCTTAAAATATTGTTATTCGTAACTCAATGGCTCTATTTAGCTAAGCAATCGTATCCTTATTTGTTAAGATTCTATAGTATCAAGATTGATTCATTATAATTCAGGAGGTTAGTAATGTCTGATTACGGACTCATAATAAATGGAAAAAAAGTTTTTTCTAGCAACACGTTTTCTGTATTAAACCCAGCAAACGAAGAGGTTATAGCGGAATGTCCCATTGCTTCAAAGGATCAACTTGATGAAGCAGTTTCTGCGGCATCTGTAGCCTTTAAAACATGGTCAGCAGAACCAGATAATATCAAATCAGAAGCTTGTGGAAATATATCAGCAGCCATTACTGAGCACGCAGAAGAATTAGCGCATTTACTTACTCTCGAACAAGGAAAACCATTAAATGGTGCGGGTTCACGTTTTGAATTGGGAGGAGCGGCAGGGTGGGCAGGTTACACCAGCACATTATCACTGCCGGTAAAAACAATTCAAGATGATGACAGTGCTAGAATTCTACAAACCAGAAAACCCATAGGGGTAGTTGGTTCTATTTTGCCATGGAATTGGCCTTTAATGATCGGTGTTTGGCATGTACTTCCAGCTATTAGGAGTGGCAATACCGTTGTAATGAAACCATCTCCATATACGCCACTTAGTACATTAAGAATGGCTGAAATTATGAATGAATGTTTACCCCCAGGCGTTCTAAATTGCGTGTCTGGCGAAGACGAGTTAGGTCAATGGATGACCGAGCATTCTGGCATTCAGAAAATTATTTTTACTGGATCAATTCCAACTGGAAAGAGAGTAATGAGCAGCTCATCAGCCACTCTAAAAAGACTTACCCTTGAATTGGGCGGTAATGATGCAGGGATTGTATTGGATGATGTTGATCCAGCTGCAGTCGCGCCAGGCATAATTGAAGGTGCATTTTTAAATAATGGGCAAACATGTGCGGCATTAAAGAGACTGTATGTGCATGAATCAGTTCATGATGAATTATGTGAAAAATTAGCTGAGGTGGCTAATGCAGTGCCAATGGGCAATGGTTTGAATGAGGCGAACTTACAAGGACCAATTCAAAATAAAA
>JAPKEL010000018.1 GCA_028822065.1 Woeseiaceae bacterium
GCTTTAAGGAAACATAGATCACTAAAAGCAAGAAAAAGAAGAAATCTAGCAAAGAAAATAAGGGAAAAACTTTTGAAAAGACTTTATGCTGATGGAAGGCATTTGAGAGAGAAGTACCAGAAAATCAGAAGAAGGCATTCCAACTAAAAAGTTATACTGAGTTAGCAAAACTCGAAATTATCCACTTAACAAAATTGAAGATCACTTCAATATAAACTAGTGTGTTGATTCAACTAAATATTCTGGGTCTTTCATTAGCGAATCAAAAATCTAGATACATCTGTCTTTTTAATTATTAACCATTTTTAATACTATATGATTGTTTTTTATAAAGTATTTTAAATAAAATTAGTCCATAAATATCCGATATAGATGTAGCATATCAGAGTCATAAGCATTAAATGTTTTACCTATAGACTCATCATTACCTAATGTTTCAATGGCTAGATTAGCAACATCTACTCTGGCAATATAACTAAAAGCCAAATGATCTTCAGTCAGTTTTGCCTTGCCTGAGGATTGACCATTACTAAACCCACCGGGACGAATAATAGTAAAAGCAAGACCACTAGCACGCAGATGATTTTCAGCTTTTTCTTTTTGTGCGACAACATCTTTATGACCTCGACGAGCAAGCGGTGGTAAAGCGTCATGTGATTGCCCAGTTCCAATGACTGTAATTAAAATAAAGCGGTTAGCTCCTGATGCTTTTGCTGAATCTATAATATTACGATTACCGATAAAGTCAGGACGCTTATTTGGGTCCATCTTTACTTCGCCATAGATCATTGATTGAATAAAATTCTGTCGTGCAGGTAAATCTTTTGCTGAAGTACCAAGTGTTGATATTACTGTCCCATAGTTGTTTTGAGAAAAGATTGCTTGGACTTGTTTTTTAATAAGAGCGTCAGCAATAACTTGTTTAACTCCAAGTTGGTTTAATTTTTTAACGTTTGAAGTAGATCGAACCATAGCTGTCACATCCTCACCACGATCTTGTAGCGTTCTAACGATTTCAAGCCCTACACCTCGAGTTCCCCCAACAATTAGAATTTTATTTGAGGGAGACACATAATTTGAAGATGATAAAAATGTTGTAGGCGTGTGATAAATACCACTCATTGAGATTAAATAAGTGCTTGATATAACTATCAAAGCAATTAAGAGGTAACCTAGTGAGCGTAATATTAGCGAAATTATATTCATATACTTGTTTGCTGAACTCATTTAGTAAAAAGCTTTTTCAACAGCACAGATTTATTTGTTTGTAAAAAAACCAGAGCACAAGAGTATAATTTCTTGAAGATGATTGCAAAAGTGTGCAAAACTTCTAGGCTAAAGTAAAATTATAGGAGGATAATATGACCATTAGCAAGGCTATTTATAAACGTGGAAAAACAGCAGGCGTTTTCCCTTCGCTCTCTACACGCCGAGATGAAGCCTATATGAGTTTTATAGAAGATGCTCGTAATCTATTGTTACATGCTCAGCAGAAACCTATTGGAGAATATAGCCGATTATTGCTGCAAAATGCTGGAAAGAGTATGGAACCCGATCCTAGAAGTACAACAGAAGCTAAAGAATTACTCATGAAAGACAACGTATTAAAAACCTATTACCGAGTAAAACGTACCCTTCAAGAATCCTTTTGGGAATGTACTCTAAATTCTCTTAATATGCGAAAGAATGACTTACTACGAGCCTTGGATGATGCTGAAAAAATTGGCCCTGGCTCAGTAACATATGACCCAGATTTTTCAATACCTGAGTATGCCACTGCTGAGATTCATATTCAGCCTGGTGGTAATGCCAATGAACCACTTTCTGGTCTTCTTTATGATTATGGTGCAAAGGTTTTTATGGGTGGTGCTGCAGATAATGACATGTTTGCTAATATGCAAGCTAATACAGTTAGTGCTCCTAAAAATGGAAAAGTGGGTCGTATTCTTGATCTTGGTTGTAGTGCAGGTGTGACTACTACAGCTCTGAAACGTATTTATCCTGATGCTGAAATTTGGGGTATTGATGTAAGTTCCCACATGGTTCGATATGCTCATCTGCGAGCTCTTGAACAAAATCTTGAAATAAATTTTAAACAAATGCTTGCCGAAGAACTTGAATTTGACGATAACTGCTTTGATATTGTTGTTGCAAATTTATTATTTCATGAAGTCCCAGTTTCAATATCAAAGAAGATTATCAAAGAAACTTTACGTGTCTTAAGACCTGGAGGAAGTTTTACATTATTTGATTTTCCTGGAGATAAAACAGGTGATGTTTACACTATGTTTTTTGGTGAAATGGATGCGATTGATAATAGCGAACCTTTTATCCCTGGATTTGTTCGATCCAACGTTGAAGAACTTATGGAAAAAGGAGGATTTAAGATGGATAAATATGATCCCGATAAGTTTATACTTGCTGGAAGAGTCGGCTTTAAACCAATTAATTAAACGAGAAAAAAATGACTGATAAAAAACCAAATGATATGGAAAATTTAAAAGACCTACCAGGGTTTAAACGTAGTAATCCAATCTATTTTGAGGATGAAGTGGTTGACCACCTTATTAGTATAGTGCTTGATCTAGGAGCAGAGCTTTGGGTTGTAAAAGACCGTCTTGCACATCTTGAAGAAGTTTTAACAGAAAATAACAAAATGACTCTAACTGATCTTCAAGAAGGAAAGCCATCAGAACCACTACAAGAGAAATTAGATGAAGAACGTAAGCAAATTATAAAGCGTATCTATGGTCGACTGTATTCTAAATATGGTGGTGAATTAGCAGAGGAGAAAGGAGCTATTTAAACCTATTTATTTTTACACTGTATGAATTCTTTATCTTTAAATAACACTCAACTTTCAGTTGCCAGTGCCAAGACTTTTCTTGATCGGGGTCGGCAAAAAATGTTCATTAATGGGGAGTGGGTTGATGCTTATGATGGTTCTACTTTCGAAACTATAGATCCTGGAACGGGCAATGTTATAAATGAGTTAGCTAAGGGAGGTATTACAGAGGTCAATGATGCAGTGGATGCTGCGCGAGCAGCACTTGAGGGTGACCAGTGGCATAACATGCTACCGGTTGAGCGAGCACAGATTCTCAACAAAATCGCTGATATTATGGAGGACAATATCGATGAATTGTCTGAACTAGAAACCTTAGATCAAGGCAAGCCGCTGTATGTTTCTCGTTGGGCTGAAATCCCAGGTGCGATTGATCAGTTTCGTTATTTTGCCGGTGTCACAAGAACTATTGAAGGAAAAACCATTACCTCTTCCATCAGTTATCAACCTCAAGGTAAAAAAACATTTAGCTATACACTACGGCACCCCTTAGGCGTTGTGGCTTGCATTATGCCTTGGAACTCACCTTTGGTATTAACTGCAATGAAAGTGGCCCCAGCACTCGCTGCAGGTTGTACCATTGTATTAAAACCAGCAACACTCACTAGCCTAACAGCTGTGCGCTTAGTTGAAATATGTCAGCAGGCAGGACTCCCCGAGGGTGTTATGAATTTAGTTACTGGTTCTGGTAGCACTGTAGGTGAAGCGCTAGCCATGCATCCCGATGTAGATAAGGTTTCGTTTACAGGATCAACCGAGATTGGCCGCAGAGTGATTAAAGCAGCAGGAGAATCCAATCTTAAAAAAGTTCAGGTGGAACTTGGAGGTAAGTCTGCTCAGATAGTGATGCCCGATGCAGACCTTAATCTGGCCATTCCTGGCGTGGCTAATGCGATCTTTTTTAATGGCGGCCAAGTTTGTGTCGCAGGATCACGGCTGATCGTTCATAAGAGTATTTCTGATCAACTGATTGAAGGAGTCGCTAAATACGGGCGCGAGATGGTTATGGGCCATGGCCTTGATCCGAAGACTCAGATGGGACCTTTGGTAGCTAAGAGTCATGCAGAATCTGTAAAAAAATATGTTGATGATGCTGTATCTGATGGCGCTGTGTTAATTTCAGGTGGTCATATTTTAGGTTCTTCAGGTTGTTATATGGAACCGACCATAGTCGGCAGTGTGGAGCAGGATATGATTATATTTAAGGATGAGGTGTTTGGACCAGTTTTGACAGTGTCAGTATTTGAAGATGACGAACAGGCATTGGTCTTGGCCAATGATAGTAACTATGGACTGGCAGCATCTATATGGACAGAAGGACTGGCCAATACCCATCGAATAGCCGATTCTATAAACGCGGGTACTGTGTGGGTGAATAGTCATTTAATGTTCGATTCAGCTCTACCCATTGGTGGCTGGAAGCAGTCTGGTTGGGGGAAAGAATCGGGTCATCAAGCGGTGTCAAACTATCTCAAAGATAAAACTGTTACCGCAATTATTTAGTCTATTTCAGGGCTTCAGACTACTGATTACACTCTAAATATGCATCAGTTGAAATTATTTAAAGTGTGATTCCTTCCTTGTCTTGATGTCCACTATTGAGACATAAAATGGGTTCTAGTTGTCTGATACCTTTTCTCTGCCTATCTTTATTGCGTGTGCAGTATTTATCAAATTATATTTTAAGGGGACAGAAATATGAAACTAATCCAGAAACTAACTTTGTTATCTTTAACGATAGCGATGGTATCGTTTGCTTTACCGGTAAACATCTATGCTCAAGATGGGGCTTTAGCACTTGAAGAAATTATCGTTACTTCTCGTAAAAGAGAGGAAACCTTGATGGAAGTACCTGTCACTGTTACAGCTTTTGGTTCAAAAGAAATTGAAGAAATGGCACTTGATGAATTACCAGATTTCGTTAACTTCACACCAGGCTTTCATTACTCAGAACATTCTGTGGGTAAAGGTGGTCGATTTAATCGACGTTTACTCTTTAGAGGTATGAATCCACGAACCGATCGACAAACACGGCAAGGCGCCACAGTCTTTATTGACGGTGCTCCAATTCTGGGTTCAGAGATTGGTAGTACTGATAATTATGAACGAATAGAAATTATTAAAGGACCTCAAAGTGCTTACTTTGGACGTTCAACGTTCTCCGGTGCTATCAATGCTGTAACTAAAACTCCAGGCGATGAATGGAAAAGTAGGATTAGTGTTGAGGCTGGTAAGTTTGGGACCACGGATATTTCAGGTCAAATAGAAGGACCAATAAGTGATACTCTGTCAATGCGATTAAGTGCTCGGAATTATGATACTGATGGTGAATTTGATAATGCTAGCGATCCAGGGACCACTCTGGGAGCAGAATCCACAACTGACGTTTCCTTGTCTTTATTTGCTCAACCTAGCGATAAATTATCAGTAAAAGTTCGCTTACACTCTTGGGTTGATGATGATGGCCCTTCAGTTGGTGTTTTTGTTGCTAACCCTGAACACCCAGGACTGTTTAACTGTAGTCCTGGTGGCTCTACTGCCGGAGGCGGTGGCAAGTGGCTTTGTGGCGATGTCCCATTCTTAGGCACTTCTCTGGTTGGAATGGATACAATTTTAACTCCTACATTGCAGGACAAATATTTTAGTTCGGCGATGATTGATTCATATGATCGCGTATTTCAACCAAAACATTCTATGGGATTAGAGAGACACGCTCAGGAAGCTAGTTTAGTCATAGACTATGAGATGGATAATGGAATGACGCTATCAGTTCGTACTGCTGCTCATAAGAATGAATACAGTAGTTTCGAGGATTTTGATCGCCGAGTTACCGCTGGCAAGTTAGGCAACTATTTGGGGTTTATGGCATCAGCTGACACTTATAACATGACCTTAACTCAAAACAAGGATTCTAGTAGTGAGATTAGACTGACGTCTGCTGCTGATAGCCAGATAAATTGGATGGTTGGCGCTAGTTACACTTCGATTGAAGCTAGATTAGTAGGCTATAGTGTTCTCTGGGGTGGATCACCTAACCCTAACCAGAGTATCAGTACTTTTGATCCAGAGACTAGGGCTATATTTGCCTCAGTTGGTTATGATATCAGCGATACTTTATCATTAAGTGTTGAAGCACGTAAGCAAGAGGACAAGGTCATTGAAGGTACTGTTGGTAGCGAACCACTGCAGAATACATTCTCAAGTACTACACCTCGTGTTATCTTGGATTACAAGCCCAGAGAAGGCACAACTTTTTATGCTATTTATGCGGAAGGCGTTAACCCAGGTCAGTTTAATGCTGGTCTATTGAATAGAACTCAGGCTGAATTGGATCAGATAACTTCACAAGGCGGTGGTGGAATCAGTGTTGATGAAGAAGAAATCACCAATATAGAGTTTGGAGTTAAGACTCGATTTTGGGACGACCGTGCACAGATAACAGCGGCTGTTTATTTCTCAGATTGGGAAAATGCTATCGCACCAGAGATTTTATCGATTATCAATGCTGCCGGTAATGGTGAAAATATTCAAGTAAACTCTAATGGCGGTCAGGCAGACCTCTCAGGTCTTGAGGTTGAGGGAACGTATTTAGTGTCCGATAATTGGACAATTGATATGACATATTCGTTGAATAAGTCAGAGATTAATGACTTTGAAAGTCCTGATGCAGCACACCTTTTTGGCAGTCGAACCATTGATGGAATGGGCAATAGTTTTTCTCGTTATCCAGAGAAAAGTAGTACATTATCAGCGACCTACGCAGATACTTTGGAGTCTGGGAATGACTGGTTTGCAAGAGGTGATTTCATTCGTCAAGGTAAAACATGGATGACTAATGCTAACGTTACTAGTACTCCTGCTTACTCAATATTTAATCTAAGAGCAGGTGTGGAATCTGATTCATGGCGGGTTGAAGTTTATGCAAACAACTTGTTTGATAAAGAAGGTTACTCCAATCTTCAGTTTTTCCCTGATCTATCAGGTCTAAGTGGTCCTTTCACTAGAGGATTCATGGCTGGAATGATTCAGCAGAGATCATATGGAATAAGAACTACGTTCGATTTCTAATTTTGAAAGGGCACACAATAACCCCCTTATTGTAGTGCCCTTATCGATTAGTCAGTCAGTCTAATATTCTAGAAATTGATAGATTTCTTAATGGTAGTTCTGTTGAACTGTAGTTAAAGAGATTCCGTAAAAAAATTTTTAATTAAAAAAACTCTATATGAAACACCGTAGTTACAAAGGTAAACTTCTTTATCTCACCGATGGTCAAGGTGAGATGGGTCGAGAGACATTTCATGTAACCATTCAACCAGATGGCACGCGAACTATGCGTGCAACCTGTGAAATGGATGATGACCATCTAATTCGTGATGTGATTCTTACTGTTAATAAGGAGTGGTATCCATTGGATGCATTCGTCCGCCTAAGCATACAAGAACAACTCGTTGGCAGTACATGGTACTATTTCACAGATCACTCAGCCGAATGTGAAGGATTTACTGCAAAGGATGGTCGCTTTACTCAGCGTTTTGATTTGGACACTCGAACCCGATTTTTTGGGGCCCACCCGCTCCACGGTGATGCATGGGGCTTAGCCATATGGAAACGGGACAAAGGCAAGGACGCCTCCGAACTTGGAATGTGTTTTGCTTCTTCTCATCTGCCGAATGGTGGCTCTGGTCCTACGCTTGAGCCAGCAGACAACTCATTCACACAGCATAGATATATCGGTATGGAAGAGATCACAGTCCCAGCGGGTACTTTTCAGACAGAACATTTTCAGTTCCTTGTGGATGGTTACCCGCCTATTGATATCTGGGCTATTGGCGAAGATTATGTACCAGTGCGACTTCGATGGGACTATCTAAAGCAAACATATGACTTGGTCTCACTGAGTGGCGACGTTCAATAGTAAACCAATACTTTATTAACTGACCTTGCAGCTGCTAAAATTTAATCCGTCTGGTTATTTATTATTGCCGATGTGCTAATAAATTGGCCTCTACGCCAAGTTCCCTCTTTAGTAGTATTGTCTGTATGGGTTAATATGCCATCTCCCTGTGGCATACCATCCTCCCACTCTCCGAAGAAAACATCTCCATTAACTTGGACAAATGTTCCGATACCATGTGGTTTGCCAGCCCACCAATCACCGTGATAGATTCCGCCACCAGGATATACGAAAGTTCCTTTACCTTGTTTATTTCCGTGGTCATAACCGCCTATATAAGTGCCGCCATCGTTATACATAACCGTACCAAAGCCATGTTCCCGGTTATCATGCTCTCCGACATATTTACCACCAGGAGAATAGGCATATGAACCCAATAGTTGCTCCTCATCGCCAGTCCAATCAATGGCATATTTAGCATTATTTAAAAAAGTGTAGGTGCCATAACCATGAGGACGATCATTAGCATAGTAACCAGTGACAATACCTCCATTGTAACGAATTTCTGTCCCTTTACCGTGTCTCTTTCCTTTTTGCCACTGTCCAGTGTACTCAGAACCATCACCATAACGCATTGTGCCAATACCGCTAACGCAATCACCAGCGGTACAAGTATCACCCTCACGATAAACAGATGATGCCATCAGAAATACTGTAACTGAGATAGTTAAAAATAATCGTTTCATATCAAATCTCCAACTTAATGTTATCGGCTGATAAATCAAATTTGGGGTATGCCCCCAATAACAACATTAATAAACCACCCGTTAAAGAAAGTATTGCAGCAACAGAAAATATAAAGTCATAGCTGCCATACCGATCAAAACTAAATCCGAAAACAGCAGGTGCAATTCCTGCTGAAACAGAAAAAATCATAAATACGATGCCGTAAATAACCCCGTAGTTTTTCAGTCCGAAATAACGACTGGAGAGATAAGCAAAGAGATCAACCTCAGCACCAGCAGCCAATCCAATTAAGATGATTGAAATGCTTAATAATAGTGGTTGTAGTTCAATGCCCACCAACATCATTGCTCCAATGGCAGGTAGGGAAAGAAAAATTGCTGCAATCATCGGAGCCCAAATACGGTCAATAAGATAACCAATGCCTAATCTACCTATAATAACACTAATACCAATTAATCCAGCGTATCTAGAGGCCTCAATTACTGATAACGACTTATCCGTTAACAAAGGAACAATATTTGTAATAAGTCCTGCAATACTCGCAGATACGCAAATGATGCTTATCGAAAGAATCCAAAATTTATAACCTGATACGGCTTCCTTTAAGCTAAGGCCGATTTCAGATAAATCAGGCAGGGCATTACCCTGAGTGTAGTTCGTTTTAGTCGCTGCAGTGGGATAATGAAAGAATAAGTAAACAATAGGTAAAGCTATAGCAGTCGACGTTGCCCCAAGCAATAAATAAGCTGTTTGCCAATCATATTGGGTAATTAACCAGCTGGCATAACTAGGGGCTACACTAGCTGCTATGCCAGTCCCTGATAAGGTAATACCTAATGCTAGGCCTCGATTTATAGTGAACCATTGATTGATTAGTGTGGTCCAGGTAATAGGTAAAGTTCCAGCACCTAAAACAGCCAATACTGCCCAACCAGCATAATAGTAGATAAGACTTGTACCGGTCAGCGAAAGCATTAAACAGCCAATAAAAAAACCAACCAAAGATAGCAGAGCGACACTGCGTGGACCAAAACGATCAACCATCCAACCGATTGACGGTGCAGTAAAAAGTGCCATTAAACTCATAATAGTAAAGGCAAATTGAACCTCGCCTCGAGACCACTCAGTATTCTCTGAAATGGCCACTACAAAAGTTCCATGGGTGTAAAACATGATTGAGGTAATACCACATCCAGCGCCAATTAAGGAACTAAACAGTGGGTTAATCCCACGTCTGAATTCACTAAAATCATTCATAAAGTGACAATATACACAAAGCTACCAGAACGTGAGCTTATTTCACTAACGAAAAACTGCAAAGGATGACATCTGCGTAACGTCGGGATAAAAAATACCAATAGCCGCTTGACGGCTAGACCGGCTGGTATAAACAATTGCACCTTTGCCTGTAATATCGATATTGGGGTTATCTGTTTTCCTAGGTAAGGGATAATAAGAAAATTTTTCCGTGTCCGGATCAAATCTAATCAGTGCACCACCGAGCCCTTGATCTCCAAACCAGACTTTATTTTTATGATCAGCCATAATTCCATAGGGGTAAGACAAAGGTATTGTCCTATCTTCACGGAAAGGTAAAATTGGATATTCTTTTTGTCTGCCAGTCTTGGGGTCTAAACGTCCAAGCAACCCAGAACGGTTCAATGAGTACCAGACAATACCTTCTTTATCGACCATAACTCGATTCATGGAGCAAGGACTGGCAAGTGCCGGATATTCTTTAAACTGTTTGGTATCTGCATTGATGACACCCACTTTACAACCAAATAACTCAGCGAAATAAACATTATCCTGTTGATCAACATCAATACCATACGGAAATGAATTAGGCGTGGGGATCTCATACAAGCTAACTTTTTCTGTGTTGCGATCCCAAACACCCATCTTATTACCAGTAATCACTGTAAACCAAACATTTTCTTTAGAATCCAAGTCTGGAGTGTGTCCCTGAATGTTGTATACCTTTCCTTCTGGATCCATAGGGAAACGGTCCATTTTACCAGTACTTGGATTCAGACGACCCACATGTTTTCCATAAAATTCGATCCAAAATATATTATCACTTGAATCGATAGTCATTCCGTGCGCTTGAATGTAGGGGTTTCCATTAACTCTATCAATGCCAAAAGGATAATGTGAATATTCAGCAGTTCGGGGATCAAGTTTGCTGACGCCAATAAAACTATTGGTACCCCAAATATTACCGTCATTATCGATATGAGGTTCCAGAATTCTATGCTTACCTGCTTCTGCTCTTGATCTGAGTGAAAGATCAGTACTGGGGGCCAAGGGCAGCATATATTCTACAAATAACCCTTTTGATAATTCAACCTCATCCAGAGGGTATTCAGCCTCAGAAAACAATGTTCTATCTTGACTATTAGGGCCAAAATTATCTGCAAGATAATCTGATAATAGGTCTCTTTCCTCATCAGTTATGTCCCCTACACCAGATCCCTCTTGAATCATTGCGCCACGCCTCGCATTGGGGTCTAGCATTAAACCTATCATTGCATTCCATGCCGCTTTATCAAACTTGTAAGAAGGTATATGCATTTGACCATGACAGGTCATGCAAGTTCTTTCAGCTATATCTCTTCCAACTCCTGGTGGATACAACTCATTATAGGAGACTGCATTGTCTGCTTTTGTATTTCGAGGATTGAAAGTTAATGGATCTGCTGGACCTGTTTTAAGAGTAAAATCAGCAGCTATCTTTTTGTTTGCCTCAATTCTCACCCAACTATGCTCTGAACGAAGTTTCTCATGCTCTGACCAAATCTCATAAGCGCCAACCATTAGATTGGGCATTCGATATTGCCCCTTATTGGTATACACCATATATAGCATATTTTTGTCTAAGTTTTTAGCATACACCTTGGCAGCTGTAAATTTGTTTGGCCCTGAAACACTACCCGACATGACCCCAGTTCCTGGCACTCGTCCTAATGTAGTTTCATCACTGTATACCGTATTAGTAGTTATTCCAGCAGAAATCCATACTAATGTGAGCAATAATTGTAGCGTTTTAATCATCCGCGTAGGCTCCTAAAGTAGTTTTTTTAAGTCACGTCAAAGGTCAAAATAAACCTGTTTAATTAATCTAGCATTAACTAACCTCTGCGATGATCTACAATACCAAAAATGTCTCAATAGCGGGCAATCAATGGGTCTATAGCTTGTCCATTATTGAGGCAAGTCTTCTGTTAAGCTTGTGCTTATTACACTTACTCCTATGATTAGAACAGAAATTATGTTGTAATTTGAAGAATCAATAACTGCTCTAAAAACCACGTTCAATCAAGGAAAATACTCTATGAAAGCACTTCTTTGCCTCGATTTTGAAAATGATATCGTTCATCCAGAAGGTAAGGTAGCGGGCAAAGGGTATGCCGCATTTAATCAAACTCACGAATGCCTTGTGCGAGCAGCACAAACTCAGTCGACATTTAGGCAAGCTGGTTTTCCTGTACTACATATTCGTGTAGGTTTCTCAGCCAGTTATGCAGAACAGCCAAAAACCTCTCCACTCATGGGACAAGCCCATAACTTTGAAGCCTTTAAGTTAGATAGTTGGGGCACTGAATTTTTATCTGAAGTGGCCCCACTTCCAGATGAGTTGATTATCACTAAACATCGAGTCGGTGCCTTCTATGGCACGGCATTGAATCTCACACTCAAAACTATGGGTATTAAAGAGCTATTCTTGATCGGTGTAGCCACTGACATGGTAGTTGAGTCAACTGCAAGAGAAGCTCATGACCGAGATTTTGTGGTAACCATAATCTCTGATTGTTGTATCGCTGCCAATGATAAAGATCATCAGCGTAGTCTAGAAAATATGCAGAAATTAAGCACGATAATTACCAGCGACACATTGGAGCTAAACTAGTTAGATGACAGTTAAGAAACCATCGATCGTCTGGTTGCTGATAACATCGTTTGAGAGTAATGGAGGCTGAGCCAATGTGGAAAGGTGACATTATTATGATGAATGGAGAACTTATGCCATTTGCAGACGCTAGCATACATCCCTTATCTCTCGCCGTGACATATGCCACAACTGTTTTTGAGGGGTTGCGTGCCTATCATGTACCAGACACCAATCAGTTCTCTTTGTTCCGTGTAGAAGAACATTTAAAACGGCTAAAAGTGGGTATGAAGGTGATGCGATTTGGGGATACCTATGACAGCCAGTATTTGACTGAATGTTTAACAAATTTGATAAGAGCAAATAAACCCAACTCTGATGTCTACATCAGACTCTTAGTTTATATTGAAGGTCAAGGAATGTTAGCGACCACAGGCCCTGTCGGATTTACTGCGGCAGCGATGCCTAGAAAAAAAAGTGCATTTGCTGAGCATGGAATGAGTCTAGGGGTAAGTTCATGGAGGCGACTATCTGATAATGCAAGCCCACCCAGAATCAAAGCGACAGCAAATTATCATAACGCACGATTAGCTGTACATGAGGCAAAATTGGATGGTTATGATGGCGCTTTAATGCTCACTCCAGATGACTATGTATCTGAGGCACCCATCGCCTGCTTTTTCATGGTTCGAGATGGAGAGCTGATTACACCTTCATGCACAAGTAATATTTTAGAGAGTATCACTCGGGATACTATTATCACTCGCTACCAAGAAATAACAGGAAATCAGGTTGAGCAGCGAAGTATCGATCGCAGCGAACTATACTTTGCAGACGAAGCTTTTTTGTGCGGTACAGGACAAGAAATTATTCCAGTTACATCCATTGATCACTTTAGCCTAGGTGACGGTAATATCGGGCCAATCACAAACAATATCAGGCAAGATTACTTTACCATAGTCCGTGATCCCAATGCAGATCACAAAGAGTGGCGGACCTTAATTTAGGACGATACTTTCTCACTCAGTTGTTTTTGATTAGCTATTACTTGCTCCATAATATCTGACGCTGCTTTCACCATTACTGGCATAAAGTTGTTTAGAGCTTTTTCTTTAGGTAGAGCTGAAGTTGCATAGCGAATCGTCATTGCCCCAATAATATGTTGATTATTTTTAATAATTGGTATCGAAAGAGATGTCAAATCTGAGATTCGCATATACCCAACGTAGGATTTATTTCTCTGCCGTCTATGCATGGAGTAACCCTGCTGTCTTATTATTTTCAGCGACCTGATTATTTCCTTCATCGATCGATTGGTTTGCTCTCGCAAACGACCCATGTCATCTAAGACATTTAGAATATCTTGCTGTTCGGTGAGACTTAGATGAGCTAAAATACATGGTCCAGATGCGCATCCAAGGATAGGGACTGGATAACCGCTACTAAAATGCTCTATTGCTAAGGGACTAACATTGTCCGTATTGTCTCGTAAAATTAGCTCCACCCCCGATATGACGGCAAGAGCAACTGGCCATCGCAAAATCTCCGTGACACTAAGTAAATACGGCCTGCTTAGATTGGCGAGTTGATCATCGTCACTGTAACCACTACTCAAGGCTTTCACTTTTGGTGTCATGTGGTAGCGATGATCATCTGGGTGCTTGTATACAAAACCTTTTTCTTCCAATGTGGCTAGTATTCTGTATACCGTGGCCCTTGGTATATCCAATTTCTTAGATAGTTCGCCTGCACTAGCATTGTCTTGTCTATTTAAAAAGACCAGTATTTCAAGACCATTGCTCAATGATCTAATCATCGTAATATCTCCCCAAACGCCCATTAGAGGACCTTATGCTAGACCTGAACTTTAAAGGTATATAGATTTTAGTCACAAGCAATCCAATATTGGTCCGTCAATTTATTTGATATAATCATCTAAATAAGCTGATCATTCCGGATTTTCCTCTGTTAAAGCTTGATCCTCTTTCTCTATCAGTTCTTTCTCTATCAGTCCGTTTGCTAAAGCAAATATTTTATATTCGTCAATGTTCTGAGCACCAAGAGCAACAGGACGATCAATACCTTTAGCTTTAGGAGATGGCGGTCCTTGATACGAATTAAGAGCATATCCAGCGCTATTTTTGTCATGGAATGCGGCCAAGGTTTCAATCTTATTCATATCGGGGTATAAGACCACTGCGCTGCCGCCATAACCAGCATATTTCCCAGCATTACGATAGATAAACCAGACACCACCATCTCGGGTTATGGTAGTTTTTAAACTGTCAGATCGGGTAGGTATTGGGTAGTGGGTAAATCTATTAGTCACCTGATCAAATTTGGAAACATAGTTGTCTGGAGCAATCCAAATATTATCTTGGTTGTCAGCTTCAGCATTATAAATAGCGCCATAAGGAATACCCGATGGATACTCTGTAACTTCTTCAGTTTCAGGGTTCAGCTTATACAAACTCGAATTGTTAAATGCCAAGTTACCCCAGGTACCTGCCCAAATATTATTTTTCGAGTCAGCGCCTAAACGTCTAATAGCCGTTACATTGTCAGTCTTGATGAGATTGAAGTGTTTAAATTCTTCCGTATCAGGATCAAATCGAGTCACCCCATTATTATGGTAATCAGCAAACCAGACTTTGTCATTATGATCCATAACAATGCCGTATGGTCGACTGCGCATAACAGGGACATCCCAGTATTTGATAGTATCTGTTTCTCGCTCCCATTTACCTAGAGCTCCAGCTCCTAGAAGAGACAACCAAAGATTTCCCTTAGAGTCAAAAATCTGTGTGTTACTACCTAAGTAGCTTTGTCCTGGTGTTTTCCAGTGATCAACAAGACCAGTTTTAGGGTCTAAATGCCGCACAACGTCACCCGAATACCAAACTGAACCATCGGTTTGATCAACCGCAATACCGTGGCCACCTCCATGATCTTCAAACACTGTTTGCTCACCGGTGCGTGGATCAAATTTGACAATGCAACATTGGGTGTAGGCTAGCCAAACATTTCCTTCGAGATCAAAATCAACTTGATGAGGCCAAGGAAATATTGGATATTTACCCTCTGGTTCTCGATAAATATACTCAACAAACATGGCAGACTTTAGTGCGGCCAAGTCCAATTCGGGTTCCACCTCTAGCTGTATCACCTTGGGTGGCGCTTCAGCACCAAAATGATCTGCGAGATAATCAACTAATATATCGCGATCTTCAGGCGATAAATATTTTGGGTCAAACATGGATGCTTTGCCTCGAGCACCGAAAGCACTAACTTTATGCATGCGGTCAACAGTTATAGCCCAAGCGTCTTTATTTTTTGGAACTCGTCCACCAGAATAAGACCGTACGACGTTATAAGAATAAAAGTTAGCTGTATGGCAACCATGACAGGTTCTTTCAAGAATATCTCGTCCAGGACCCGGCGGGTATATCTCATCATAGGGGAGAATCTGTGCATCAGGGTAATCCATTCCGCCAACATAATTAGGCACCGTTTCTATATCCGTAATAGTAAAATCAGCCTCCGCATGATCGCCTTTGTCGATGAAAAAACTAATAGTTTGAGAGTTAAAACTTTTTAACTGACCAATAGCCGGTCTTAATGTCACATCATAGTTACCACTAATCATATGATTAGCTCGATATTCACCGTCAACAACAAATACGGTGTAGCCCACATCTTTATCAGTGTTATATGCATAAACTACAGGCAGTACATCAACGTCAGACCCTTGGACAATACCCGAAAGTTCACCATACTCTGAGGTAGTCTTAGAGCAGGATAAAGTAGTCAACGTCAAAGCTAGAAGCAGGGCGGTTAATATGCTGTTTTTTAGTTTAATAATGTTCATTAGTTTCTCCTATTTAGTGTCCTCTCTTGACTGTTTCTTTCTTTTAAATTCCCGATCAGTATTAAAGCTTCTTAGTGGTATCACGAAGTATAATAGTTGAATTGAGCATAATTGATTTCGCTTTATTATGTGGGTTCTTGATTTGATGAAACAGACAATCAATAGATTCATCAATCATTATTTGTGTAGGTAATTGAACTGTCGTTAGTCGGTTCATTCCCCATGATGAAATTGGTGCATCACCGAAACCAATAATGGCAAGATCCTTTGGCACATCAAGATTGAAATCTGTTGTTGCCCCATCCAAAATACCTAATGCTGTTAAATCTGACGAGCAAAGTACTAAATCAGGTTTTGGCTTTAACTTCATAATATCCTTCATAGCTTTACGTCCCTGATCATGGCCAAGTATTCCAGTAAGATTAGCGATAATTTTACCTCTATCCTGCTTTTTCAAAACCTTTTTAAATGCATCAATCCTTATTGCACTAGACTTTAATTTCTTATTTCCTCTAATTAGAACAATACGTTTATAGCCAAGATCTAATGCCAAATTAGCTAATTTAGTTCCAATGGCTTTATGATCAATATTAACATTACATATTTGTATTTTATTTGAAGAATCACCGACCAAGACTATCGGTGTGTCTTTTTTATCGCAAAGCGATGTCATTTCTTGTGAAGGTATGATGGATAACATGATGATGCCTTCTACTTGGTATTGAAGTAAAAAGTTAATAGAATCACTTGTAGCACTTTTTTTATTAACTGTTACCAATATTACTTGATAACCTTCTTTTTGAAGCTTTTCACCATAGCTTCTTAAAGTACTAGCATAATAAGGGTTATCCCAATCAGCCATGATTAATCCGATTAAATGAGTTTTTTTTGTAATAAGGCTTTGCGCCATAAAATTAGGTCGATAACCAAGCTTATTAGCGGCAGCCATTACTTTTAATTTAGTCTTTTGAGATACACTCGCATTTGGAGTAAATGTTCGAGATACAGCAGAGCGTGACACCCCTGCTAATTTAGCAACAGTATGAGATGTTGCTCTTAATTTTTTACCCTTCATAAGTCTAATTACTAGCTAAAATTATTTTTTACTTTTCGTCAGCCAATAGTTTAGAAAAATCATCATGCCAATCAACGTGATTTAGATCATCATCAAAGACTTCAAATGTTTTATTTATTGCATCCTGATTAGATAAGGCTTCTATACAAATAGCAGCAACATTACCTCGGCTTGTCATTCCAGCAATTGAATCTCCTTGCAGCATTTTTACTCCTTTAACACCTGCTTCAGTATTAGTTAAGCCACCAGGACGAATAATTGTATGTGCTATAGGACTTGAACGGATGTAATCTTCAGCCTTAAGTTTCCATACTAGAACATTACCAAATCTATTAAGAGGATGATCCTTGTGAGTGACTCCTGATGATGATATTTGAATAAATTGGTTTACAGTGCCCGCTTTTTCAGCTGCATTTATAAGATTTTTTGTTCCGCCATAATCTATATATTCAGGACTATTGAGACCTTCATATTCAGTTGTACCAAGTCCTGATATAATTTTGGTTACACCTACCATAATGGAATCTAATGATTCTGGTTTTTTTACATCGGCTTCAACCCAATTATATTTTTCACTAAATTTTTTAGTGGCACGATCTTTATTGGTAGTCATTGGGACAAAGTTCCTGCCTTGTTGCGTTAGGTATTTTATGACATAAGATCCTGTTCTACCTGAGGCACCTACAACTAAAATAAGTTCATCTTCATCTGTTATGTCTGCTGTCACTGAATTAAATGACGGCATCATTAGTAAAATAGTGCTCAAAAATAAAGTAGTAATAATGCTTTTCAATACTGTCATTCTTCCTTCACTATCTGACAGACTTTGGGGTATTTAAAATCACCTTAAATGTACTGTGTTGATTATTCTATTAAAAGCGATAAGTGCCAGTAAAACCAATTTGTCTTAGTGTTGGATTTACTACGCTTGATGTTGTTAACTGGGAATTAAAATCTGATCCAAATTGTTGTGCATAAATTGGCTTATCATCATCCAATAGATTGCGTATCCAAATTTTTAGATCAAAATTGCCTGATTCAATGCCAGCACTAAAATTCATAACTACACGATCCGGAACAAAAGCAACATTCATCTCATCCATATACTGTTTAGAACGATAATAGGCATCAAGCCTGATGAAACCATCAAGATCATTTACCACTGATTCTGGTAGTGATTTTCTATACTCAACAGCTAAATTAGCGGTATGTTTACTGGAACGTTTCGGCATTTTTTTACTCATATCAGGGTAGCTTTTACCGTTAACAGGTGATGTTATGCAATTCATTGGTACTGTTTGATAACTACTGGAACCTCCATCTATCATTTTGCTACAAAAAGCATTGCCACCAGTCCAAAGAGTACCATCAGCAAACTCAGCATTTGCATAACCAATACCACCAGTGATTAATAGATGATCAATTGGGTTATAAATAAAATCAACCTCAAAGCCATTAATATCTAATCCTTCTGAGTTAGCTGTTGTGGTTAAGTAATTAGATACTATCTGTCTAAACTGTGCGTCCGTCCAGTCAATAACAAAAGCAGCGGCATTAATCTGTAACCTGCCGTTAAGCCATGTGGTTTTAGCCCCCACCTCATAAGTCCAATTCTCTTCAGGTTCAAAAAATGGATCTGCTGTAATAGGAAGACTGGTATTAATGCCACCAGATCGAGTGCCATGAGAAGCGGAAGCATACAACATACGGTCTTCTGATGTCTTATAACTCACAGTGAATCTGGGATCCCAATAATCATGCTTAACTTCATGATAAGCAGGAACTCCTGCTGCTTCAAAGGTTTTAAGCGAGAAGAAAAAATCATCTTTCGTACTTAAAAGACTACGATCATCACTAGTCCAACGCAATTCTGCTGTTACAGTAACTTGATCTGTAACATCATATTGCACTGAACCAAACAGTGCCTGTTGTGAGACCTTATTATCACCAGAAGTTAGATGATTATTTGGATTACTCCCTTCCCACCAAATTATTCCAGTACTAGCTGGGTCTAAAGATGGTTGAGCAAGCACTGGGTGACTAACACCCATATTTCCATTGAAGAAGGCGATAGGAAAGCCGAATATAGGGTGGAATGCTGTTGGAAAAAATAGGGGTTCAGCAGTTAGAAAAATAAGTTGATCAGCAGGCAGACCGGATGCTTCAAGCGCATCACTCACATCAATATTAAAGCCTGTTGATGAAGTGCTTTTAGATTTAAAATAAAATGCACCCGCAGACCATCGAAGTCTTTGATCTGAGTTGGATTCTATTCTTAATTCTTGAGACAAATACTCCTGGTCAAGATTCTGTGATCCAAGATAGGTGTCAGCTGCAAATAATCCTCCAAAGGATATGGTCGGTGCTGGAAAACCAGGATCCGCTACCAATAAAGGTGGAGTCCCCATAGGTCCTAAATTAGCTCTACGGCCAGCAAGAGGACCACCATAAAAATATGATTGAGCTGCAGCAACAGTAGTCCAACCATAATGATCGGCACCCCTATAACCACGATCAAGGTCCATATTTCCATGACTATCACTCTCTGAATAAGATGAAGTTGATACAATATTATACTCGTCATAACCAAAATCCATTTTCAGCGTAAAACGTGAAGAATCTCCCTTAGCAGAATAAGCTTCTGGAGACATACTAAATTCATCTGTTCCTGAACCATTGATCTCGCCGCAATGATAATAAGGAACTCCAGAATCGTAAGTTACTCCACGTGGTCCGCCGTCAAACTCACCACAATTATTAGAGTCGATTGAAAGCGGTAATTGATCTATATCTTCACTACCATAAAAAACACTAAAAATAATCTCCGTTGATTCTGCATTAATAGGTGAAGGCCCATCAGAAATGTATCTAAGAGTACCCATTATGCTTTCATTATCATGCCCACCCAAATCATACTCACGATCCACAGGCCTATTAGAATAGGTACCACCATCGTGATCAGAGTCTATAGCCAGACTTCCATAGAGCTTTCCATCTATAATTGGTCCACTCACAGAACCTATAACTTGACGAATATTCTCTAGATCAACAGTTGTTGTAATTTTACCTGCAAATTCATTAGTTGGTTTCTTGGTCACATAATTAACAGCACCAGAAAAAGAATTACGTCCATATAGAGCGCTTTGCGGACCTTTAACAACCTCGACTCGTTCTAAATCAAGCATAGCTACATTCTGAGAACTTCTACCTGAAACAAATACACCATCAAGGAAAATACCGACATTGTTATCAAAACCACGAGTGTCTATCATGCCCATACCTCGAATTACTGGAATATTTAGACGACCATTCTCGCTGCTAAGGAAGGTCATATTCGATGTAAAATTTGCTAAATCATTAATATTTTGAATAGTGGCTTTATCCAGCTGATCAGATGAGAAAGCAGAAATAGCAAGCGGTACTTCTTGTAGGCTCTCAGTACGATTTCTTGCGGTAACAGTAATTTCCTCTATTACTGTTTGTGCCATCAAAGGACCTGCAGAAAATACTAGCATCCCTATGATTAAGTTAATTGAAATATTGATATTTTTCATTTTCTGATACTCCATCATTTTTATTAGTAAGAAACTTTAATACAACTATAATGACATTAGGATAATTTGCAAACGTGTGCAATATTTATTATGAAAAATGTTATCTAACTGATCATGGTGCCAGTTATTTATTGTGGATTTCTGACAGTCAGAGAAGCAGTCTTACTATCAATTAAACCGTGATCTTTTGCACAAATTTCAAAAGCTTCTGCATTTGTACACCTGAGATAACAAAACTGTTACTGCGATCATGGGTTGTTATAGGGTTTAAAGGACTAATTGCCATATATTCATAAAGCAGTATTGGGACTTAAAGTTTGGTAGTACTCGTAACAAGGTGCCCATTATTGAGACATAAAATGGGTTCTAGTTGTCTGTTATCTTTTCATTGATAACGATAGTTCTTCGCTAAGTTACTTTCTAGAACACAGGATTTTTAGAATCATACGCGTTGAGTTAGAAAATATTATGACTGAAACCAAAAAATTCTCAGCTTTACAGGTCGGCATTGTCTGGCAACGTATAAATGGTCTTTTAGATGAAACTGCTCAGGTATTTGTTCGCACCTCTTTCTCATCTGTGGTGCGTGATAATTGGGATTTTGCCGTTTGCCTGATGGATTCTAAAGGGAGATTGTTTGCTCAGTCTTCTCGCAGTATCCCTTCGTTTATAGGCTCTATGCCTCGTACGCTAAAGATTATGTTAAAACGCTTTCCTAAAGAATCTTTAAGCCCTGGTGATGTGATGATATCCAATGATGGCTATCACGGCACAGGCCATCTCAATGATATTACAATGATTCGCCCTGTTTTCCGTGATGGAAAGCTGATCGCTTTTTTAGGGAGTGTATTTCATAGCGTTGATATTGGTGGAGCTCCATCCGTTACAGCCAGGGATTCTTTTGAAGAAGGGTTAACTATACCTGTCTCAAAAATATTAGTTAAAGGTGTCAGAAACGAGGACGTGATTGCCTTTATGACTAATAATCTTAGGGCTCCTGAGGAAACTTTTGGTGATATTGGCGCGCAATTCTCTGCCTATGAGTTGGGAATCAAAAGACTAATAAAAATCTTAGACGATGAACAAATTAATGATTTAGATATGTTAGTAGAAGAAATACTCGGTCGGTCTGAGATTGCCATGCGCAATGCTATATCTGCTGTTCCTGATGGAATTTACAGCGATGAAATTATGTTGGATGGATTTGAAGAACCCTTAAAGATTTGCTGTGAGGTATGTATCTCTGGAAGCGAGCTCAGCGTGGATTTCTCTGGTACATCTGAGCAGATTAATCGGCCAGTGAATTCAGTTCTCAATTATACCGTTGCTTACTCGGCCTACGCCATTAAATGTGCTTTCGACCCCTATACACCTAATAACGAAGGGTCCTTCCGACCAATTACAATTACTGCACCGGAAGGTTCTATATTAAATCCATTGAGACCCGCACCTGTATGGGCTAGACATTTGACTGGACATTATTTACCACCTGTTATTTTTAGTGCCCTCGCTAAATTGATACCTGATCGCATTATTGCGGATTGTGGTTCTCCAGTATGGAACGTCTATTTTGCTGGTAAATTGGATGATGGTCAGCGGTTTATAAAAATGTTTTTTATGAATGGTGGCCATGGTGCTCGGCCTCATGAAGATGGCCCACCCTGTCTGAGTTTTCCGAGTAATATTGCGACAGTTCCAGTGGAACAATTTGAGAATAGCGTCCCTATTTTAATTACTGAAAAAAGTTTAATTCCAGATTCTGGAGGCGCGGGTAAATTTCGAGGTGGTCAAGCTCAACGTCTTTCCTTCAAAATTGTCTCTAAAGATCCAGTAACAATGACCATCCGCCATGAGCGAGTTAAATATCCTCCACGAGGCTTATTGGGCGGTAAGGCTGGTTCTCCTGGTTGCGATTATGTCAATGGGGAGCGTATTCCTGCCAAGAGTCGTATGGACTTAAAAAACAATGACATGGTCACCTTCGACACAGCAGGCGGCGGCGGCATAGGTTCTCCATCAGAACGCTCTGAAGAGAAAATTATTCAAGATTTAGAGTCTGGCGCAGTGACAAAAGAAGCAGCGGAGCGTGATTATGCTTTTAAAATGAAGGGGTCCCTTAAATGACTGATGGGTATCGATTGGGAGTTGACATAGGCGGTACGTTTACTGACTTAGTTATGGTTGATTTGAATAATGAGCAGCTTTTTGATGAGAAAGTATTGACCACTCCAGATGATCCCTCTTTGGGTGTCATTGAAGGAGTAAAAAAAATCCTTGAGACCAACAATATTCACGCTTCAAAGTTGAAACATATTATTCATGGCACCACGTTGGTTGCTAATGCTATTATTGAGCGCCGCGGCTCTAAGGTAGCCTTAATAACGTCTCAGGGATTTCGTGACATACAAGAGATAGGCACGGAGTCGCGTTACGATACCTATGATTTATTTATGGAAATACCAGCACCATTAGTGACTCGACGCTGGCGCTTCGAGGTTCCTGAGCGGATTGGCCCTGATGGACAGGTTATAACATTATTAGATGAATCTAGGGTCGTTGATGTGGCACGTGCTATTGCCTCCAGTGATGTCGATGCTGTTGCTGTTTCTTTACTTCATAGTTATAAAAATCCAGATCATGAAAGACGTATTCGCGAGATTTTGCAACGTGAGTCACCAGATATTATTGTCTGTATCTCTAGTGATGTTATGCCAGAAATTGGTGAGTACGAACGCACATCCACCACCATCTGTAATGCTTATGTGTTACCAACTTTTACACGATACTTAGCAAGATTAACCAACCGTTTTCACGAAATGGGTGTCAATAAAGACTTATATTTAATGCTGTCTGATGGTGGAACAGTACACAAATCAACCGCAGCAATTTATCCGATTAGGTTGGTTCAGTCAGGCCCGGCAGGAGGTGTCCAAGCCGCAGCCGCGATTAACAAAATTATTGTTAATGAGGATAATCAGGGCAATATTCTGTGTTTCGATATGGGTGGCACGACAGCAAAAGCTTGCCTAGTGGAAGATGGAAAGCCTATGCATGCAAATGAATTTGAAGTTGCACGGATTTTTAGGGGAAAAAAGGGGAGTGGCATACCTCTAAAAATTCCTGTGATAGAGATGATAGAAATTGGTGCGGGCGGAGGCTCCATTGCACATTTAGATAATTTAGGTCTCATTCAGGTAGGTCCAGAAAGTGCTGGTGCTGATCCTGGTCCTGCTTGTTACAAATTAGGTGGGCTGAGCGCTACAGTTACCGATGCTGATCTTATTCTTGGTTATCTTGCTGCGGATAACTTTTTGGGCGGTGATATGCAGCTTGACATTGAAGCATCAAAAACAGCGGTTAAAAACACTATTGCAGATCCCCTAGGTCTATCGGTAGTTGATGCAGCTTGGGCTATACATGAAACAGTGAATGAGAGTATGGCTCAGGCTGCAGCCATTCATGCACTTGAAAAAGCCAAACGTATTAGCGACTACACAATGATTCCTATTGGTGGTGCAGGACCTGTGCATGCTTGCAATATTGCACTCAAACTGAATTTATCACAGCTTGTTTGCCCACCAGGCGCTGGCGTTGCGTCTGCTTTAGGCTTTCTTGTATCTCCCACTTCCTTTACAAATCTGCAAGGTGGTGTGGTTCCTCTGAGTCGGCTGAATTTTAAAACTGTAAATAGACAAATTTTGGACATGGAGGAACAAGGACGGAAGTTAATTACAGAGGCAATGGAAAGGAAGGACGATGTCAATGTCGAGATTCTGGCCTCCATGCGCTATATTGGTCAGGGTTATAACGTAGAAGTTGGAATTTCTAAAAAAGTATTAATGTCAAAAAATATTACTGCAATACAACAACTCTTTGAAGCCGTTTATCTCACTCAATTTGGACGAATAGAGCCCCATATGGATATTGAAATCGTGTCATGGCGTGTGGTGACTGCTGGACCTACACCGGAGATTGATTTAGTTGTAGCAAGGGCTGGAGTAAAATCTGATGATTTTAGCAAGGGGCAAAGACAGATCTATTTTGGCCCCAAAAATGATTTTGTTTCTGCACCGGTTTATGAGCGATCTAAGATCGAGGTGGGGCGTAAATTTGAAGGATCTGCTATCTTTGAAGAACGTGAATCTACGATTGTGGTGCCGCCTGGGTCGCATTCTTACGTTGATAAAGCCTTAAATCTTGTTATTAATCTGCCTGTCAAAGGTGAGGTTGAATTGAGTTGATGATTGAGCAGTCTGCTATTGAACCCAAAACCGTTGCTGAAATGCTAGCACAGGCATTTTTTGATAATAATGTCACTCACATCTATGGCGTTCCTGGAGGTGGAAGTAGTTTACCCTTGATAGAAGCCGCTGCTCAACTGGGCATCAAGTTTGTACTCACTAGAACGGAATGTGGGGCGATGATAATGGCCTCAGCAACGGCAGAGCTGACCGGTTCCATAGGTGTGGCTTTAACCACCAAAGGTCCAGGGGTTGCTAGCGCCGCTAATGGCGCCGCTTATGCATTGCTTGATCGTGCTCCCGTTGTTTTAGTGACTGACGGCTTTACTGAACAACAGTCAGGTTTTATTACTCATCAGTTTATTGACCAAAAAGCTTTGTTAGCACCGGTTACTAAAGGCCACAGCAGACTGGAAGACAATCGGGTGATGAGCGAGATAAATAGACTTATTAGCTTGGCTATGACTGCCCCCTGTGGACCTGTGCATATTGAATTAACTGGAGCGACAGCAAAGAAAGAGGTGGTAGAGCTTCCGACTCAGGTGGTAATACCAGATGATCATTCGGCCATAGATAATTCAGACGCTTTTAGCAATGCCCAAGAGCTTATTATGAAGGCTTCTCAGCCGGTGATTGTGGTTGGTTTAGAGGCGCGCACCAGTGAGAACAAAGAGATGACACGTCAGTTAATTGATCGGAGTGGCTATCCAGTCTTAACTACTTATAAAGCGAAAGGCGTTATCTCCGACCATCATCCGCAGTATGTAGGCATATTTACCGGTGGCACGGCGGAGTCAGCTTGCGTATCTCAGTCAGACCTAATCATTTTGATTGGTGTCGACCCTGTGGAATTTGTATTACAAAAGTGGCGTTATCAGGTTCCGATTATTGATATTTCGGTGGTTGAATACCCTGTCCATTATATTAAGCCAGATGTAGGTCTTTATGGCCCTATCAGTATTAATTTAAGTGATTTGATGGGCAATATCGAAGGATGGCGTTCGAATTGGAAATTACCTGCTATAGAAATGTTACGCGATGACATGCATCATGCCTTAGAGTGCCAGGCAGACCAAGGCATAGGCCCACAAGACATAGTTCAGGTTGCGCTGGAGTCTGCCTTGATGATGCAAGCTTTACACCAACAAACAAGACTGCCACTGATTACCGTCGATGCTGGCGCCCATATGTTCTCGGTGATGGCTTTCTGGCCCTGTGATCAACCTCTTGATGTACTTATATCAAATGGCCTAGCCACGATGGCGTATGCATTGCCTGCGGCTATCGCTGCTGCTGTGAAAACACCCGATCGAATGGTTATAGCCTTTACCGGTGACGGGGGCTTACTAATGTGTCTTGGTGAATTAAGCACCGCAGTTGAACAGGCCGTGCCCATTATTGTTATTGTATTTAACGACCAGTCACTATCGTTAATAGATATCAAGCAACAAGACTCAGGCTTACCAAGCCGAGGAATGCGCTGGGAAACACCAAATTTCAGTCAGGTCATGGAGGGTTTGGGTGGCCAGGGTTACAAAGTAAACAACCTAAAGCAGTATCGACAAGCACTAGATGAGGCATTAGAGGCTGGCAAGCCTGCACTCATTGACGTATTGTTTAACCCAGAAGGGTATGGCCCACAATTAAAAGCATTGCGAGGCTGATTGAGAAATACTGATAATTGAATAACTATGATTTTTAGGAGATAGAAATAATGAGTATCGATACTGACTCTGCAAGTAGTTTTCAACTGCCACCAGAGGTGTTAGAAATTTGTGAGCTTGCTGAAAACATAGTCAGCAAAGAACTTATGCCTCTGGAGGCTGAGTTTCTAACTTCACCAGATCATGCTTTTGGCGTTAAAGAAACGCTTAATCTGCAGGCAGTATTTGGTCAGGATACTCTTGATCATTTAATGAAAATAGCCAGGGACACTGGGTTATGGACTTTAATGATTCCTGAGAAATTCGGCGGTGCTGGGCTCTCTATGCTGACTAAGGTGGCTATTTTAGAACGGTTTTATTACACGGCTGTACCTTTTCCTTTTGCTAACGTGCCCAATATTCTCTATGACTGTAAAGGCGAGCAAATTGAAAAATATTTAAATCCAGTTATGAGTGGAGAAAAAACCACCTGTTTTGCACAAACTGAACCAAATGCAGGTTCTGATCCCGGCGGGATGATGCAAACTAAGGCGGTTAAAGATGGACATGACTGGATTATAAATGGTACCAAAATGTGGATTTCTATGGCGGCTGAGAGCGATGTAATGATGGTTCAGGTGGTTACAGACTCTGAAAAACGCCAGCGAGGCGGTATCACCATGTTCCTTGTCGAGCGTAACAATCCAGGTGTTAAAGTAGAAGAACCTGGAATCAAGACCTGGCTTGGACCGCGAGCGTCTCAGTACATTGTTCACTTTGATGATTGCCGAGTTTCTAAAGACGCCATCTTAGGAGATCTGGGCAATGGGTTTCGATTAGGGCAAAAGTGGCTGACCATCCATGATCGTTTACTTAGAGGACCATTTGCCTTGGGGAAGATGCAACGTGCACTTGATATGTGTATCGCTTGGTCTAAGCAGCGACATACCTTTGGTAAGCCTCTTGCTGACCGACAAGCCATTCAGTGGAAGTTAGTTGATATGTATATTGATATTCAGGCTTTACGTGCATTGACCTATCAGATGGCAGCGCGCTATGACGGCGGTGAAGATATTAGAGTGGAAGCTGGTTTGATTAAGTTAACATCGATGGATTGGGGAGCTCGTTGTTTAGATCATGGGATCCAAATCCATGGTGCAATGGGTGAGTCTCTTGAATTGCCTTTGACATTATTTTATCGCTATCTTCGCCATGGACAGATTGGTGGTGGGACCAGCGAAATTCAACGGATACAGATCGCTCGAAAATTACTAAAAGATTGACTAGCTTACAAATTATAAAAAAAAGATGAATAAGCTAATAAACACAGACAGCAACATTAAGAGGAAGCATTATGAGTGATTTTACACCAGCCACCGCAGCACCTGAGGAAGAGTATGGTTCACCCACCTATGCTTGGTACGTGGTTACAATCTTATTATTCGCTTATGTTACCTCATTTCTTGACCGGACTATTTTAACTCTGTTAGTTGAGCCTATCCGGGCAAGTCTCAACATTAGCGATCTGCAATTAAGCCTTCTTCATGGGTTTGCTTTCGCGGTATTTTATGTTGCCCTCGGCGTACCTATTGCACGTTATGCCGATTCCAACAACCGAGTGAGATTAATTTCCGCGGGCGTATTGGTCTGGAGCCTTATGACTGCATTCTGTGGATTGGCGAGAAACTTTACTCATATGTTCTTGGCGCGAGTTGGTGTAGGTATAGGAGAAGCAACCCTCTCTCCAGCGGCTTACTCGATAATTAGTGATTACTTTCCAGTGGAAAAACGCCCAAGGGCATTTAGTGTTTATCAAACTGGCATATATGTGGGCATGGGGTTGGCCATGATTATCGGTGGTTATGTTATTGCTGTGGTGCCCTCTGTGGATATGCCTTTTTATGGTCCTATGGAACCCTGGCAAGTGGTGTTTCTTTTGGTTGGGTTACCAGGCCTTTTAGTGTTTTTGTTATTACGCACAATTCGAGAACCTCAACGAAAAGGCATGATGGTCAGTGCTGAGGGCAATACAGCTGTTTCATTTAAAGAAGTATTAGCATTTATAGGTGCGCGACGAGGAGCTTACGGTTGTGTGATAGGAGGTGTAGCGGCTAAGAGCTTAGCGTTCTATGGTGTAGCGGCTTGGTTACCAACATACTTTATGCGTACTTTTGGTTGGGACGCTCAAACTATTGGTCTTTATTATGGCCTAGCCAGCATTATCTTTGGCGTGATCGGTATCAATACCGGTTCTAGTGTAAGTGTTTGGCTGCGAAATCGTGGTTATAGTGATGCTAATTTACGGATTTGCTTGGGTGCTGAAGCTTGTTTAATTCCCATAGGTATATTGGCATCTTTAATGCCTACACCAGAATTATCGATGCTGTTTTATTGTGGGTTTATTTTCTTTGCCAGTTTCTCAGTAGGGTGCCAAGCAGCTGCCCTTCAAGAGATTACACCAAATCAACTGCGTGCTCAGGTGTCTGCGATTTATCTCTTTGTCACAAATATGGTTGGCATAGGCTTTGGACCCACATTCATTGCTTTTTTCACAGATGTGGTGTTTAAAAATGATGCGTTAGTAGGTTATTCTATGTCAATTTCTGTGGCTTTTGCCTGCCCTATAGGCGTGTATTTATTTTGGCGGGGCTTGAAGCCTTATCGGGCTTGTTTGGCTTTAGCTAAGCAAAATTACGCTGCCCCAAGTTAATGTTGAGTTAATATAAGTCTTTACAGGAACAAAAAATGCATACCTATCAAATATATATTAATGGACAGTGGTGTGATTCAGCGTCGGGTAAATGGTTTGATAGTTTGGATCCCTATACAGGTGAATCTTGGGCATCAATACCTCAGTGTAATTCTACTGATGTTGAAGCGGCAGTAGATGCAGCTCACAAAGCATTTGAGAGCGAAGCGTGGCGAGATCTAACCGCTACTGCTCGTGGAAAAATGGTTAAAAAATTCGGACAAGTTTTATTAGATAACGCAGAAAAACTAGCTGCCATTGAGGTGCGTGACAACGGAAAATTGTATAGCGAAGTGGTAAATCAGTGTCGCTATATGACCGAATGGTTTGAATATTATGGTGGTCTTGCTGACAAAGTTGAAGGAACTGTTCCTCCGATTGATAAACCCAAGGTGCTTAACTATACTCGGTATGAACCTCTAGGGGTCTGTGCCTGCATAACGCCTTGGAATTCTCCACTTTTATTATTGGTTTGGAAGTTAGCACCGGCCTTAGCAGCAGGTAACACTGTCGTTATTAAACCGTCTGAGTTCACTTCTGCATCAACCTTAGAGCTTGCAAAGTTGTCAGAGTTGGCTGGGTTCCCCCCAGGAGTGATCAATGTGGTGACCGGATATTCCTCAGAGGTTGGGCAGCCTTTAGTTGCTCATAAGAAGATCAGGAAAATTGCTTTCACTGGTAGCGAGGAAGGTGGGCGACATGTCAATATTTCTGCGGCTGCGGATTTCAAAAAAGTCACCTTAGAATTGGGCGGGAAATCAGCTAATATTGTTTTTGACGATGCAGATTTAGATCAGGCAGTTAATGGTGTTGTTTCTGGTATTTTTGCTGCCAGCGGGCAGACTTGTATTGCTGGATCAAGGCTATTGCTGCAAGACAGTATTCATGATGCATTTCTTGAACGTTTGGTTGATATCGCTAAAACTGCGAAACTTGGTAATCCAATGTCTGAGGATACTCAAATTGCTCCTATTGCCAACGAACTTCAATACCGTAAAATTATAGAGTACATAGATATAGCTAAAGCCGAAGGGGCAAGATGTGTTTTGGGCGGTGAAGCTGGGACTGTAAAAGGTAAGCATCAAGGATTATTTGTGATGCCGACTATTTTTGCCGACGTCCATAACAGTATGCGTATTGCCCAAGAAGAGGTATTTGGTCCAGTTCTATCAGTGATTCGGTTTAAGGATGAAGCTGAGGCAATTTCTATCGCCAATGATGTTGATTATGGATTGGCGGCGGGTGTTTGGACTAAAAGCCTTAATCGAGCTGTTAATGTATCTGAGCGCCTGCAGGCAGGAACAATCTGGGTGAATACCTATAGGTCTACCAGCTACACAACACCCTTTGGTGGATATAAGTCGAGTGGCTTGGGCCGAGAAAATGGACAACAAGCCATTAAAGAATACCTTCAAGTGAAGAGTGTGTGGCTGCACACAGGTGAGGTTACTAAGAACCCTTACTCGCGACGTTAAGCGAGATTAAGGAACGAATACTCTTAAATACTCTAATTCATTACTCAGGTTTTCTAAATTTGTATATAAAACGGTCTGATTTACCTCTCACTAAAGGCATCATAACCATTGTATTAAGCGTGTCTTCTGGATTATTTAGAGCATTACTTTCAGTAATAAATTCAAAGCCAGCAGATTCAATTTCTTGTTTAACGAGAATTGAGTCTATACGATGAAGTCTGTCCACATCTCTTAAATTTGATCCTTCTTCAGCTGAATGATCAACAACTAAATATGTACCACCTGGCTTAATAGCATTAAATAGAGCTTTATTCATAGCGTCTGTGTCAATATTCAATTGTGATAAGTGTGTATCATGATAGATCAATATAATAATAGCCATATCAATAGGTTCAGGAAAGATTGGATCATTAAATGTACCCATAATACTAGTAACATTTTCACGTTCCGCAGCTATTGGATCGGTTGGGTTTCCATTTTTAAAAATACGTGAAAACTCAATGCCATTAAAGCCATAAATATGACCCTTTGACCCAACTATATCACTTAAAATTCTCGTATAGTATCCACCCGCTGAACCTATATCAGCAACCACATCTCCAGATTTTATACTGGAAAAAATCATAACATCACCAGGTTTTCTATCAACATCTCTTTGAGTATCCTTTGTAGGTCTTGTGGGATTTGCAATCGCTTCTTTTATAATGGATTCAATATCCTTATTGGTGTTTTCTGTTCGTGCTGAAGTATTAAAAGAAAGAGTTATCAGTAATGAACAAATAGTTGTTATTAATAGTTTCATGGGTAAATTTTAACTCCATTGATTAATTTAAAAAGTTAGTCTATAAATAGCCTATTGAGTTAAAATACATTATAACTTCTTGAAGATAATTGCAAACGTGTGCAATACTTAATGAGGCAAAAATTACTAGAGAAAATTATGTCGATCACTCAAGCTATATATATACATGGGAAAACGACTGGCAATTTTCCATCACTCAGATTACTTCGAGATGAAATTTATATAGATTTTAATTACACAGTTGTAACAAAATTTTAATTCGTGACCGAAAAATTAGTCTTCCGATTAAGCTCGCCCATGGAACAGGACAAGTTGCAGAAGCAATCAAGTCAAACTCTTTAGAATTTTTCTTATTATTCTATTATGTTCAGGTTTTACACCTAGACCCTATTTTAGCAGGCACTGCTCTTCTCTTAGCATTGGTATTTGACGGCATTAGTGATCCTATTGTTGGTGCGTTTTCAGATAATTTTCATTCTAAATTAGGCAGACGCCACCCATTTATGTATGCATCTGCAATACCATTTGGATTAGCTTTCTATTTGCTTTTTAGTCCACCAGAAAGTTTTTCTGGAGTAAACCTTTTTTTATGGCTAACATTTTTTGCAATTAGTCTACGTTTAATGATGACTTTTTTTCTTCTCCCTTATCTCGCTTTAGGTGCTGAGTTAACTGAAAACTATAATGATCGAACAGCACTTGTAGCTTATAGAAATATGTTTTCTTTTGTTGCAGCCATGATTTTATCTATAGTTGCTTTTACGGTGTACTTTAAGTCCACTGATGCTTATCCACAAGGTCAGCTTAACCCAGCAGCTTATCCTGCTTTTGCATTAACGTTTGCTATCGTGGCTGTTATTGCAATACTTGTTTCAACTCTGGGTACTCAATCACAGATTCCTTTTATGCATAAAAATAACAGCGATAAGGAATTGTTTGCTGATAGCTTTAGTAGTTTTTATCAATATTTTTATAAGGGACTTCGTGAGACTTTAAAAAATCGTTCATTTCTTTCGATCTTTCTTGTCTCTATTACTTTCTTTATTTTGAGTGGTTTACAGCGAGCACTTGTATTGCATATGAATACTTATTTTTGGGCCCTAGAGACATCACAAATACAGTATATGTTTTATGCTTTCTTTTCCTCAACTGTATTAGTTATACCATTTGTAAAATACATCATGAATTGGCTAGATAAAAAAAGAACAATGTATTTAGGGTTGATAATAATTTTAAGTTCCTTTGTCTTACCTACAATTCTTCGCCTCATTGGGTTATTTCCAGTTAATGACAGCTCATGGTTATTGCCTGTTTTAATTTTTAGTCAAATAACAACAGGCTTTGGTATGGCAATTATGGTTGTAGGGATGGGATCAATCATGGCCGATATTGCTGATGATCAGGAGCTACAAACTGGTAAGCGTCAAGAGGGTTTAATTTTCTCTTTTATCGGCTTTGCTAGTAAAGCTACATCAGGAGTAGGGCATTTTTTGGCAGGATTAGCACTTTCATTGATATCGTTTCCTACCACAGAAAATATCAGACCCCAAGATATACCAAGCGATGTCATTTTTAATCTTGGGCTGGTATACGGACCCAGTGTTTTAGTTTTTGGCTTGGCATGTTTTTATTTTTTCTCCTTCTATAATATCACGCGTAAAAGCCATGAAGAGACTCTAGAAATTCTTAGCATTAGACGCTCAGCCGCTAAAAAAGAATCACAATAAGGATAAAATAGATAGTATACAAGTTAGTATGGTTGGTAAAAAAAACCAATGAATAAGATGATGAAATCCTTATAATCATCACCAATACATTGATTTGCGCCCGTAGCTCAACTGGATAGAGCACCAGCCTTCTAAGCTGGGGGTTATAGGT
>JAPKEL010000053.1 GCA_028822065.1 Woeseiaceae bacterium
TAGAGCAAATCTTAGCCTCTCATTCACAAGTTGATGGCACCCTAGAATTACCCAATATTCCGGGCCTTGCTTATAAATTGGCAGGGCGAAAAACTATTGAAGAAACTCCAGATTACCCCGCTAACTTGAGAACACTTAATGCCGAAAAATTAAAACACTTCGGTGAAAACTATATTGAAGATACCCGTATCCACAGACAAAAAGCGCCTTATTTTATTGATAAAATGCCTAATAATTTTCGTCATATTGCTTTAATCAAACTGATTCTTCCTAACGCAAAAATTATTGATGCGCGACGCAATCCAATGGCTTGTTGTTTTAGTGGTTTTAAACAATTATTTTCCACTGGCCAGCAATTTTCATATGGCTTGGATGAAATAGGCACCTATTATCGTGATTATGTAAAAATCATGGATCATTGGGATAAAGTACTTCCTGGTAAGATTCTCCGTGTTCATTATGAGGATGTAGTTGGCAATCTGGAGCAAGAAGTCAAACGCATACTGAATTACTGTGAGCTTCCTTTTGAAGAAAACTGCATTAACTTTCACCAAACCGAAAGAAGCATCAGAACACCCAGCTCAGAACAAGTGAGACAACCCATATTCAAAAGCGGACTAGAGCAGTGGAAAAACTATGAGCCCTGGTTACAACCTTTAAAAAATGCACTGGGAAATCTCGTTTAAGAATAGTTACAATAATTAAAAATGGATTCACGTATAATTTAATCTTTCAATGTATGTGTTATATAGGAAAAAAATGTCAAATTTAGGAAGTAACTTAATCAATGGGCAGTGGCTCAAGCATGGACAATCTTTTACCAGTATTAATCCATCCGATACGACAGATTGCATAGGTATATATAATGCAGCCTCTAAAGAAGATTGCCTCCTAGCAATCAAAAGTGCTAGAGATGCTTTTGATAAATGGTCAAATAGCTCACTTGAAGAGCGAAAAAAAATCCTCGACGGTATTGGTGATGAACTAATTGATCGTAGTGCTGAAATCGGTGAATTAATTGCGAGAGAAGAAGGGAAACCAATAGCCGAAGGTATTGGTGAGGTTTATCGTTCAGGGCAATTCTTTCAGTATTTCGGAGCAGAAGTATTACGCCAAATGGGTGAATTGGCAACCTCAACTCGACCTAATGTAAACGTTGAAGTCACCAGAGAACCTCTTGGTGTGATAGGGGTGATCACTCCTTGGAATTTTCCCATTGCAGTCGCCGCTTGGAAAATCGCTCCTGCCTTAGCTTTTGGTAATTGTGTGGTGCTAAAACCT
Organism: Woeseiaceae bacterium; assembly: GCA_028822065.1. GTDB lineage: Bacteria > Pseudomonadota > Gammaproteobacteria > Steroidobacterales > Woeseiaceae > SP4260. Next base: position 1,282 of record JAPKEL010000053.1, read on the forward strand.
TCAGAAATAGTTCCAGCGAGTGCTATTGCTTTTGCCGATATTGTGCATCGGAGCGGTTTACCAAAAGGGGTTTTTAACTGTGTGCAAGGACCCGGCAGTATTGCTGGTGAAACACTCACAGAATCGAAAGATATTGATGCGATTTCTTTTACTGGCTCAGTAAAGACAGGAAACTTGATTGCACAAAAAGCCATTAAGAATATGACACGGGTTCAACTGGAAATGGGCAGTAAGAATGCCCTGGTAATCCTGAACGATGCCGATATAGATACTGCTGTCAATTGTGCCATCAATGGGGCATTTTTTGGGACCGGTCAAAAATGCACAGCATCCTCTAGATTAATTGTTGAAGCGGGCATTCACGATGAATTTGTTGAAAGAATGATAACTGCAACCAAAGCATTGATCGTTGGAGATGCGCTGGAGAAAACCACACAAATTGGTCCTGTTGTGGACTTGCGTCAATTTGAGCAAAATACAAAATACATAAAATCCGCTCAAAAAGATGGCGCTAAAATGGTCACCGGCGATGAGACATTGAAAGTTAATAACGATGGCTTTTATATGCGCCCTACTTTATTCACGGAAACCAACAATCAGATGGAGATAAATCGTGAGGAAGTATTTGGACCCATTGCTTGCGTTATAAAAGTCAATAATTATGAGGAGGCACTGACCATTTCGAATGATTCTGATTTTGGGCTATCTTCTGGGATTATTACTCAATCTCTCAAGCGAGCAACACACTTTAAACGCCATTCTGCATCGGGTTGTGTAATGGTTAATCTGCCGACTGCTGGAACTGATTACCACGTGCCATTCGGTGGAAGGAAAGCATCAAGCTATGGGCCGCGAGAACAAGGCACATACGCCAAAGAATTTTATACCATTGTTAAAACTACTTACGTCTCATCATAATGAATACAAATGACACATTAATTATTGATTGTCTCCAATATGTAAATTGGAATCGAGAGCTTTTCAAAGAAGCGAAGCTTGGTGGCGTCAATGTTATTCATGTCACCATTGCCTATTGGGAAAATAAAAAAGAAGTTCTCCAAAACATAAATACCTGGAACAACCAATTCACAGAACACGCTGACCTCATTATGCCTATTCGAGATGCTGAGGATATTACGATTGCCCAAGATAACGACAAAATTGGTATTATTTTTGGCTTTCAAAATTGCTCTCCCATTGAAGATGATGTAAGTCTAATAGAAGAAATGCATCAGCTGGGTGCGCGCATCATGCAGCTTAGTTACAACAATCAAAGCTTACTTGCCACCGGCTGTTACGAAGAAAAAGATGCAGGGATCACTCGCTTCGGCAAGGTAGCCATCAAGGAAATGAATCGCCTCGGTATGATCATTGACATGTCTCACAGTGCAGAATTTTCTACCTTGCAAGCAATGGATATTTCCAGTCGACCAATTGCAATTACGCATGCAAATCCAACTACTTTCCATACGGCTTTAAGAAATAAATCAAATGATGTCCTTAAAAATCTCAGTCAATCTAAAGGCATGCTGGGTGTCAGTCTTTATCCTTTTCATCTTGCTAATGGTTCAGATTGTTCCTTGGAAGAATTTTGTAACATGATCTATGATACAGCTGAATTAATGGGTATAGATCGTATTGGTATTGGCTCTGATCTATGTCTTAATTGGGATTATACCGTCTTAGAATGGATGCGTAGTGGCAGATGGGCCCTATCGCCGGACTTTGGTGAAGGTACTGCCGCTAAACCTGCCTGGCCCAAACAACCAGAATGGTTCCAAAATAACCTAGGATTTCAGAATATAATCGATGGGCTTCAAGCGGTAAGCTTTAGTGATCAAGATATCGAAAAAATTATGGGTAAAAACTGGTTAAATTTTTTCGAATCTTCTTTTCCACCTCTAAATAGTAAAAGTTCATGAGCCGTCAGAACTCTGACCTCGCACAAACGAAGAAACATCTTAGAGCCCCTAATGAGGTAATGGATCTAAAACGATTGGGAAGCTTCTATCCTTATAAATTAAGTTTTATGCGAAAGTTAATGAGAAAAGTGATGCAAGAACAGTGGCGTATTAATCTTGCCCTTTTTAATCTAGATAAAAAAGGATACGGTGAAGCCATCTATGAGATAAAAACCCCATCCAATTGCTATCATTTTGTCGTATTTGCTAATTTTTTAGATCCTAGTCTTCGTACGGACAGAGTTATAGCTGAAGCATGGGATCTGACCGTGACTCTTCGTCATGGATCCTTTGACCCAACAGAATTAGAATCTCTCAGAAAAAATGTACCTCTCCAGGAGAAAGGTAGAATGACGGCACAAAGCCTTGTTTTATCGAGAGCCAATAAAAGCAGTCGTACTTTTGAATACGTTATCAATCAGCTCAGTTCTGGCAAGCAGCCATCTATCAAAAAAATTAATGAGGTTGGCTATTTGTATCGCACCACGGCTGTCTATGGAAGTGGCAAATTTGGAATGGCTGACTGGAGTAAAATCAAAATGTCTTACGCAGATTTCACAGAACCATTTTCTGCGGAAATGTTCTCTTGTTTTATGATAAGACAATTCAGTCTAGATCAAGCTGATCATATCGCTTCTATGTGTGCGCCTGAATTGTCAGTTCGCCTTGATGACAACATAAAAAGATATTTTGGTATTGGCAACGCTACTGGTCTTGGAATGGCGCCTTTTTTAATTAAGCATCCATTGCTCATCAATAGTTGGATTGAAACAAGAGAATTTGCCCTCGCACAAGTATTAAGTCATACACTGCCTAATAATAATACATTGCATATATTTAGCATATTAATGCAACGTGCCATTACTCATTTAAATGAAATAGCCACCAACAATGAATCGCAAAATAAAATTAATTGTGATGCCAGCCAAGCTCTCTCCTCAATCTTAAAATGGTTAAATCAAGAAAAAGTAAATCTTACAAATTGGCAACAGATGATTCAATATGTGTCAGATAACTATAACGTTGAAGCGCAAGAACTTATTAATACCATTCTGATCGAAGTTCATCCTGAAGAGGTACTCGCGCTAGAAAATAATCATGACATCGAAGAGATATACGAGCTTACTCCAGAAATGAAATTACTAAATCTCAAAAAAATTATAGAAAACCAATATCAATGGGCTTTGCAATATGATTTTAAATCCAAAAACGCGAACGCGATTTTCTGGTACCGGTCCGAAGAAAAGATGGAACCAAGACTGGGTGATAGAGATTTTGATAATGGTGCCGAAAAAGAAATACTGATTGGCATTGCTCGCGCTGTTGAGCAATGTTACGCAACCATTACTGCATTACCCTCAGAGATGAAAATTAATAATGTTGCTGAGTTCGTGTTTGCTTATCCAGAGCATCGTCACATTATCCGGCGCATACAAACTATGGCGAAAACAAAGTATGGCGAAATTCAAGCTAACTTACTGGATAAAGATGTGCTGCCCATCCATCTATTAAGATGCAAATTATCCTTTTTTGGCGTTGGAAAGTTTGATCCGAAATCTCGACTTTGGGTTCGAAATACCATGTTCCAAGGAGCTCCTATTGTCTCAGATATTGGCACCCAATATAAAGACGATTGGATTTTCCCTGTTATGCCAAGTAATGAATCGAGCAAAGGAAATGAAATTCATTAGAATTTCTATCAATGAATTTAAAGCTCTTCTAAATCGTGCTTGTGAGGCATATTATGGTCACAAATATGATTTTGAAGACACAGCAGCAATCATTCAATGGCTAGAACTACATGAGCTTATGGGTGTTGTTAATTTTCTAGAAATAACTAACGTAGATCCTAAAAAATTAAAACTATTGCCCGTCATATCTGAAGACCAAAAAAAACGCTTTGTCTTTCATAATCAAGATCATAGTCTCATTCATACATCGAGCATTATTACTGATATGACATTAGCAAAATGTCATCGAGATAATCTTTGTCACACCAATATTATCAATATACTGGACCCCATAGCAATTCTACCGAGTCTCATTAAATGCAGTCAAAAAGGGTATCATGCGAAAGCCTGGTGGACAGATTCAGAAAAAAATTTATTGCATATGGCGAGCATCAACCCAAATGAGCAATACCCAAGTTATTCAATAATAAAAATAAATACTTTAATCCCCAATAACAACTCTGATTTAGATTTGATATGCTCTAGAAATAGAATTAATTCCATTGAGTCATCCATAAAAATTCAACCCATTTCCAATAAGGAAAATATTATCCAAGAGATCTCAGTGAACGAATTCAAACAATACTATAATCATAAAATCATAAATGGTTTACATATAAAGACAAATTATTATCAAAAACTCTTGCAAATAGCTGATCAAATATTAGTTGAAGCAAGTGAGCAATCGCGACTTGGCGCGGGCGAATAACAAAAAAGTTACTTAAATCATTAAAAAGGAGCAATGATTTTGGATGATTCAAAGTCTAATCAACAGCAACCACCAGTATCAATCAATACGGAACAATCTGGTTTCTATGAAGGCTTTAACCGTGTTGTTGCCGTGATACCAAAATTACTAATTGTTGGACTAATCATTTGGGTAGGTCTATCTCCTTCTGCTGCAGGACAAGTATTGTTAGAAGTTCAAAATTGGTCAACGCAGACTTTTGGTGGTTGGTATGTCTATGTTACTGCTTTTTATACAATAGTGTGCTTGGGTCTTGGACTTTGGCCGCGCAGTGCTCATATAAAGTTAGGTAGAGCTGATGAGAAACCAGAATTCACTATGTTCTCATGGCTATCAATGATGTTTGGTGCCGGTATAGGTATAGGCATGCTCACCTATTCCACGGCCGAACCCATTTTTCACTTTGCCAATAACCCAGATACAATTAAAGGTTTGACTACGGGACTTGATGAGAACAATGTCCGTAATGCCTATAAATGGGCTATGTTGCATTATGGTCTTACACCCTGGGCTTGCTATGGGGTGATTGGTATTTCATTGGGTTATTTGTCATATAACCGCAATCTGCCTTTAACGATTCGAAGTGCGCTACAGCCTCTTTTCGGTCGTGCCATGTCTGGCGGTGCCGGTCATGTTGTAGATATCGTCGCCATCTTAGCCACAATTGTCGGCCTCAGCGTGACCATTGGTTACGGTGTATCGCAATTTGCATCTGGTCTTTTCAATATCAGTGGCGCAACTTGGTTGGTCGATGATGGAGGCAAGCCGACTCTACTAGCACAATTATTTGGATTAACTTTGATTGTTAGCGCGTCTTGCTTATCTGCTATGTCGGGTTTAAAACGAGGTATTAAATGGCTGTCGAATATCAATATGAGTTTATCGGTTTTCTTGATTGCCTTTTTCATTTTATTTGGCGCTACTTTTTTTGCACTAGAAACCTTTTTCTATACGATATGGGATTACCTAATCGCCTTGCCAGCTATGTCAACGACAGTCTGGAAGGATACGGGTGCTGAACCCAGTGCTGCTTTACAAGGATGGCAGAGCACGTGGACCATCTTTTACTGGGCCTGGTGGATTGCCTTTGCTCCCTTTGTTGGTCTCTTTTTAGCCCGCGTCTCACGCGGTAGAACAATTCGTGAATACGTCATCGGCGCGATGATAATTCCGTCTTTAATATGCTTGGTTTGGTTCACCTTCATTGGCGCTACGGCGATTGATCTTGAGCTATCTGGCATCGCTCAGGGTGCAATAGTTAATGCAGATATTTCTGCTCAGTTATTTGAAACAATTAATTTAATACTGTCGCCTGAGTTGGCCATCGCACTCTCGTTAGTCATAGTGATATTACTAGTGACTTTTTTAGTGACCTCAGCAGATTCTGGTATTTTAATCATCAACACGCTGGCCTCAGGAGGGAGTCAAAGTCAAAAGCAAGCAAAACATATAGTCATCTGGGGTGTTCTATTCTCAGTACTTATAGGTGTATTGTTAGCGGCTGGCGGAATGGATGCATTGCGATCGATAATGATCATAGGAGCCCTGCCATTTTCAGTCGTTATGGCTCTTATGGCTATTTCCTTGATTAAGGCCCTGCTAAATCATGATAGAGAATCAGATTGATAAAGATAAAATATTAATTCTCATCTACTAAAAATTAAAGAAAGGCACGATAATTCTAACTAACGCATGACAAAGGGATTAGCCATCGGAGTATCAGATACATTAATCCAAGTAGTTTTAGTCCGTATATAATCATTAATCGCCTGTATGCCTGCTTCTCTGGCATAACCGGAGCGATTATATCCACCAAATGGGGCAATTGGTGAAATTGCTCGATAGCTATTAATCCAACAAATACCCGCTTTAATCTTTTTTGAAACACGATGCGCGCGAGCCAGATTATTGGTAAACACGCCCGAGCCTAGACCATATTGACTTTTATTAGCTAATTCAATAGCCTCTTCTTCATTCTCAAAAGACAGCATTGACATCACTGGACCAAACATTTCAATCTCAAGTGTCGCTATGGAATCATTAGGACAATCCACTAATGTGGGTTCAAAATAATACCCTTCACCTTCTTTTCGCTTACCACCAAAGTGAATTTTACCGCCTTGTAATTTGGCTTTCTTTAAAGTGTCTTCAATTAATATAATTTGCTTTTCTGTGCACAACGGACCTACATGAGTTTTTGGATCTGTTGGGCTGCCCACTTTAATATTTTGAGTTTTTTCTGTAAG
>JAPKEL010000054.1 GCA_028822065.1 Woeseiaceae bacterium
GTTAACTCTGAAAAAATATAGCTTAATACTTGGGATTTTATCTGATTTGGATTTCTAGTAATTAACTCGTCATCAATTAAACTATCTTTTAATATTTCATGAGCTTCAATAAGTAATTCACCTGAATCCCAACCTAACTTTATAGGCTGATTCACTATATACACATCATTATTTAATGACATCATAGAATAAAGGCTTTCGATATTTTGAGGAAGCATTCTGATGCAACCATGCGTAACTCGCATACCGATTCCATTCGGTTTATTTGTTCCATGAATCAAATAACCAGGAATATCAAGACGGATGGCAAAATCTCCCAATGGATTGTCTGGGCCAGGTGGTACTACATTAGGCAAAAAACCTCCTGCCGCTGCTCTTTCCGCTATAATGGAAGCTGGCGGATACCAAGATGGATTTTTTTGCTTAGAGGTGACTTTCGTTTTACCAAGAGGCGTGTTCCAGTCAACTCGACCAATACTCATAGGGTAAGTTATTACAATATCTGGCTGACCTTTTTCTGTCTCTGGATAATAATACATCCGATACTCAGCCAGATTTAGCACTAAACCCTTTCTTGGTGCATCTGGCAATATAAATCTTTTTGGTAATATAACTTTAGTGCCCTCTCCGGGTAGCCATAAATCTACAGATGGATTAGCACGTTTAATTTCCTCAAAACCCAATCCATTTCTATGGGCAATATCAAGTAAAGTATCTTCATAGGAGGCGATGACCTCCGAAATGACACCAATGACATTATCACCATTGACGGGTAACTCATAAATTTCAGCATTTGAATAGCGAAATAAAATCAAACATAACGGTAAGTAATATAGAAAATGTTTATTTTTTTTATCTCTCACCATTTCATCTTTGGTATTAATATCTCATTAATACCGTACCCCAAGTAAATCCTCCACCAAAAGCCTCCATCAGAACTAACTGGCCGCGTTGAATTCGACCATCTCGAATACCCACATCCAGCGCCATAGGTATAGAGGCAGCTGATGTATTGCCATGATCTTGAACTGTAAGAATAACTTTCTCAAGAGGTAGCTCTAATCGTTTAGCGGTAGCTTGAATTATTCTCAGGTTTGCTTGATGAGGTACCAACCAATCCAGCTCTTCCTTATTTACATTGTTTGCTTTTAAGGCCTCTTCGGCAGCATCACCTAAGGTCCTTACCGCCACTTTAAATACGTCACTTCCACTCATTATAAGTTTAGCTTCGCCAGTACCAATTTTTTTAAAATCTTTAGACGGACCTGCGGGATATAACAATAAATCCTTATATTTACCATCGGCACCGAGCTTACAATCTAATATTCCAGTTTCACTTGATGGCTTTAAGATCATGGCCCCTGCCCCATCTCCAAATAAAACACACGTATTTCGATCACTCCAATCAATCAAACTTGTCATGACTTCAGCGCCAATTACCAATGCACATTTAGTTCCTCCAGTTTGGATGAATTTATCTGCAACAGATAAAGCATAGATAAACCCAGAACATGCTGCTTCCACACTGAATGCTGGACAACCATGAATACCGAGTCGATCTTGAATCAAAGTACCGGTATTAGGAAAAACATAATCTGGTGTTGTGGTGCCAATTATAATGAGGTCTATGTCTTCTTTATCTATACCCGCATTCTCAATTGCTTTTTTTGCTGCCTCATAACCTAAATCGGATGTAGCTTGGTCAGCTCCAGCAAGATGTCTTCTCTCTACACCAGTTCTTGTTTTAATCCATTCATCATTGGTATCAACGAGTTTTTCTAAATCAAAATTTGTCATCATTTTAGATGGCAAATAACGGCCCGTTCCCTCTATCCTAGAATAAATCATCCTGATTCTTGCTCCAATAATTTTCTAATTTGATCCGGCACTTGATTCTTTACTTCAATTAAAGCTGTTTCAATCGCGCAATGAAAAGAATAAGCATCAGCGCTTCCATGACTTTTTATGACGATGCCGTTCAAACCCACTAAAGATGCACCATTATATTTTCTCGAATCCATTGCTTCGCTGAGTTTTGTTAATACCGACCTTGACAATAGAGCTTGCAACTTAGTGAAAATATTTTTTGAAAAAGCATTTCGTAGGGAGCTAATAACATAACTCACTGTACCTTCGATTGTTTTCAGGGCGACATTGCCCGTAAACCCATCAGTTATAACCACATCTGTTTTACCAGAAAAGATCTCATTTCCTTCAATAAATCCGATATAGTTCAAGCCGCTTTGGGATAATAAATTTGCAGCATCCTTCACATTATCATTACCTTTCAAGTCTTCAACACCAATATTAAGCAAAGAAATCCTGGGATTTTCAAGATCGCAAATATCCCCAGCAACAATAGAGCCCATCAGCGCAAATTGAAATAATTGCTCTGAATCACTTACGGTATTTGCCCCCAAGTCCAACATGTGGACAGTCCCACCAGCCGCCGGTAACTCAGCCATTATTGCAGGTCGGTTTATTCCTGGTAACATTTTCAGGACAAATTTAGCGATTGCCATTAAAGCGCCGGTATTCCCAGCACTTACGCATGCATTAGCACTTCCATCTTTCACTTTATCTATAGCAACGCGCATAGAAGAATTTTTTTTCTTCCTCACGGCTTCGGCAGGTGATTCTGACATACTAATAACTTCTGACGCATCATGAATCGAGACCCTCTCATCAAAGCCAATAATCTTAATCACTAAGCTAGAGAGCACATCTTCTTTACCAACAAACATCACTCGCAAATTAGGATGATTATCTAAGCTAAATTTAGCAGCACGGACCACGATATCCGGACCGTTATCTCCGCTCATTGCATCAAGTGAAATTGTGTAGTTTGATTGTATGGATGAGTTCATATCTGAATTATTTGAACTTCGCCTTACTCCAAGCGCTATTTAATGCTTATTCTTCTTTCTCGATGTCTTTAGGCTCAATAACTTGTTTGCCCTTGTAAAAGCCATCAGATGATACTCTGTGCCTTAGATGAGTTTCTCCTGAGGTTGGGTCAACAGATAAAGAAGGCGCTGTTAAACTGTGGTGTGAACGACGCATATTTCTTCGCGAAGGAGTTTTTCTACTTTTTTGAACGGCCATGATTTTTTGATCTCCATAAAATAATTTAGCATCAAATATCGATTAAATACTAAATATGCCTTTTATCTATTATACCTATTTTATTTTTTATTATTTAATTGATTTTTCAATCCAGCAAATGGTGAATTTAATAATTCATTATCAGTGATTCTAGATTCTGAAAAAACAGTACACTTATGCCCTGAATCATGTTTTGAGTATAAAGGTACAGATAAAATTAGAATCTCTTCAATTAGATCATGCACACTAATATTACCACCGATTACTTCCCAATAATCACACCCATCAAAATCATCACTTTCTCGATCACTATCACCTAGGAGCAGATTTAATGGTAGATCAATCTTTTTTGCCATCAGTTGCAGGCAATTTTGGCATGCCAGAGAAAATAAAGTGCTTAATGTCCCAGAAATAAGAGGCAAATCATCACCAAAATTAATAGTTTTTATTTGCAACTTAATATTTATTAACTCTTCGAGCCAATCATTATCATCTATGGAATTCTCAAGGTTACTCAAGTCATCCTTTAAAATCTGTGTTAATTTTTCAAAATCCTTAGTTTTGCATTGGTGATCGATGTTATAAACACCATTAATTGGCTTTTTTAGTGATATGGTAATTGCTAAAGGATTATTCATAAGATTTAAAAAATTCGCGCTCTTGATAAACCAAAAAGTTGACTAGAACCATAATATATTAAAAAAATACACCTATGAACCATAAAAATATTTATAGTTACAAAAATTTAATAAATACCACTTCATCTTTTGAGGCAATCTTTTGCAAAAACCAAATACATCGAAAATAATACTAGGATCTTCATCAAGATATAGAAAAGATCTTTTAGATAGAATACTCGATACTTATGAAATTATTTCGCCTAAAATTGATGAAAATAATTACAATTCTCTGTGCGCACAAAAACATTCACAACAAATTGCGCTAAAAAAAATAGCACATATCGCTGAAAATAAAATAGATTCTTTAATTATCTGTGCAGATCAAATTGGTGAAATTGGCAACAAAACCTTAACCAAGCCAACGAGCCGTAAAAATGCCCTCAATCAATTAATAAATTACTCCAATAAGAAAGCTTTTTTTTACACATCTACCGTAATTTTTGATCAAAAAAATAAGCAGCATTATAAATATACTGATAAGACCATTGTTTATTTCGATAAAATAACTCATTCATTAGCAAAGGCTTATCTCGAAAAAGACAATCCCATGGATTGCGCTGGCAGTTTTAAAGTGGAGTGCTCAGGCAGCGTTCTTTTTAATCGTATTGAGACAATCGACCCTACCGCTTTAATTGGCCTTCCGTTAATCTGGGTGAGCTCTATTTTAAAAAAACTTGGCCACATAGTTACATAGAGCTATTGATCATATCTCCTGAAAAGAATCAAATTCGGGAGGTGTTGGAGCAACGAAAAGTCGCTCGTTATTACTGGCATCGTCAAAAGATATTGATTGTGCATGTAGGAATAATCTTCTAGGTCGTTTCTTTTTTGTTGAAAGTTTGTGGTCCTTAACCCCATAACGCTCATCTCCAATAATTGAGTGACCAATATGATTTAAATGCACTCTTATCTGGTGGGTTCTTCCAGTTACTGGCTGGCATTGTATTAATGCAAAATCTTTATATTGAGTAACTAACTTAACTTTTGTCTTAGAAGTTTTACCCGTCTCATCAACTCGAACATGCCTCTCACCATTCTGACGATGATGCACGAGTAATGAAGCATCAATGAATTTTTTGGAAAACTGCCAGTTACCTTGTATTAAAGCCAGATAATTCTTAACTATCAATCCCGACCGAAATCTTTCATGCAGCAACCGAAGCATACTTCTTTTTTTTGTCATCACTAGACATCCGGATGTTTCTCGGTCAATGCGATGCGCAAGTGACAAATTATGAAGATCTGGTCTAGCGGCACGCATCATCTCGATTACACCAAAATTAATTCCACTGCCGCCATGAACGGCAATGCCGTTGGGCTTATTTATAACCAATAAATCTTTATCCTCAAAAAGGATAGAGTTTAATATACTTTGAGAATATTTTGCATTTGGTATTCCAGTGGTAGGTTTGATGGTAACCGGAGGAATCCTGAGCTGATCTTTCACCTTAATTTTATAACTAGATTTAACGCGACCACTATTTATGCGAACCTCGCCACGTCTTATAATTCGATAAATTCTAGATTTTGGCAGATCTTTGAACTTTCTTATTAGAAAATTATCGATACGTTGACCGGCGTCATCTTCCGTAATTACAATTTTTTCTACTGAGGTTCTTTTGATTTTAAGTGCATCAGTCATTTTTAATCAATTCAAGTTATTCGAAATTATTATTATAAAAAAGGTAACCATGTATTAAATATGTTAACATCCATCTTTTATGCAGGTCATTAAAATGACCGGCGTAAGAAAAAAATACACAAAGCGAATATTAACTAATAATTAATAATAAGCTAATTAAATTAATTTCTTCTGCACTCAAATTAAAAATAATTGATTTAGAGGTCAGATAACAAGGCAGCAGGTAAATTGACTAGCGCCGAAGTAAGTTTTGTAAGTTATAAAAAATAATTTTCTAATAATTTAAAACAAAATATTTTCAAGAACAGTAACCTTAAGCAAACTTTATTAAAAACATAATAAAATAATCTATAAGTATTACTGTGAGCTTACCTCGAGCATCCTAATCTAAGAACTTTGCTGCCCTTAACTATTATATAAGTAGGGCAATATGAAAAGAATGTTAATTAACGCAACTCAAAAAGAAGAGTTGCGAATGGCTATGGTAGATGGTCAAAATCTATACGATCTCAATATAGAACTTTCATCAAATGAAAGAAAAAAAGCAAACATATACAAAGGAAAAATAACTAGAATTGAGCCTAGCCTTGAGGCTGCCTTTGTAAATTACGGTGCTGAACGTCATGGCTTCTTGCCATTAAAAGAAATTTCCAGTGAATATTTTATTAAAGAAATTGAACCGGGATCTCGTGCTAATATCAAAGAAGTTCTCAAAGAAGGCCAAGAAATAGTTGTCCAAATTGACAAAGAAGAGCGCGGCAAAAAAGGCGCAGCATTAACTACCTTTGTTAGTCTCGCGGGACGTTTTATCGTATTAAAACCTAATAAAGCGCGATCTGGAGGTATATCCAGAAGAATCGTTGGTGAAGATCGAGATTTAGCTCGATCGTCTCTGAGAGAAATAAATATACCTACCAACATGAGTGTAATTGTAAGGACTGCCGGCATAGACCGAACCTCAGATGAGCTTGAGTGGGATTTGAATAATTTATTAGCTATATGGGAAGCCATTAAGACAGTTATAGTCAAAAGACCTTCTCCCTTTCTTGTCTATAAGGAGAGTAACGCTGTACTTAGATCCCTTAGAGATTACCTAACTAATGATGTTGGCGAAATTTTAATTGATGGCAAGGTTGCCTACGATGAGGCGAAAGAATTCGTAGAGCAAGTCATGCCGCATAACCTAAAAAAACTCAAGTACTTTAATGAAGACGTTCCTTTATTCACAAAATATCAAATTGAAAGTCAAATTGAATCGGCTTATACACACTCTGTAAATCTTCCGTCAGGCGGAAGTGTGGTAATTGATCACACAGAAGCTCTAGTCTCAATAGATATAAATTCCGCTAGGGCAACCAAAGGAAGTGATATTGAAACCACAGCACTGGCTACCAATTTAGAAGCTGCAGATGAAATTGGTAGGCAGCTCAGATTGAGAGATCTTGCTGGACTTATCGTTATCGATTTTATCGATATGCATGCACATAAAAATCAACGTGAAGTAGAAGATCGCATGAAAAAAGCGGCTATCGAGGATCGTGCTCGCATTCAAATCGGAAAAATCAGTCGTTTTGGATTACTTGAAATGTCACGACAACGTTTGCGTCCAGCGCTAGGCGAATCTAACCAATTGATATGCCCTCGCTGCACAGGAATTGGAAGTATTCGAAGTGTTGAATCATTAGCATTAACTATTTTAAGAATAATAGGCGAAGAAGCACGAAAAGATTTGACAGCAAAAATCATTGCGCAGCTCCCCATAGAAGTTGCTACATACCTACTAAATGAGAAGCGGGACTGGGTACAAAACTTAGAGTCAAGTCATAATACGAGTGTTATCTTAGTTGCAAATCCATTACTTGAAACGCCTCATTTTGATATAAAAAGAGTGCGAACAGACCAATTAGAATTACCGGAAAACTCAGGTAACAGCATTTCAATGATCGCCTCATCTGAAGAACAATTGATACCACAAGTAATTCAGAACAAAAAACCTTCAGAATTACCTGCTGTTGGAACCGCTATTCCAACACCTAAACCACCGGGTATAAATAAAACCGAGGCACCTCAGAATCTTTGGGGTATGTTGAAAACTTTATTTGAACCAAACAAGAAAGCTGAGTTACCAAAAAAACAATCAAGCTACAAAAAGCCATACAAAAAAAGACCTCGGAATAAAAATTACAATAAAAATAATAAATCAAATCAAGACAAACATGCTCAACGCAATAAAAATAATCATCGAAACCAAAGCGCGAATAGAAATAGAAATGATCGTTACAAAAAAGATATTGGGCAAGAAAACAAACCAATACAAGACAGTCAAGATGAGAACCTTAAGGCAGTTCCTAGAGATAAAGTTTCAGTGCACGTCGAAAAGGCATCACCGGCTAAGGAAGCACCCATGAAACAAATTAATAACGAACCTAAGTATAATGATTCAAAAAGCTCAGATGTTGCATCAAAAAATAATAAACTGACTGAGACTGCCGTTTCA
>JAPKEL010000103.1 GCA_028822065.1 Woeseiaceae bacterium
TATACGAAATAGGTCCCATCCGCTGAAATACTCTTAACCGGATCACTGCCATCAGGGCATGATGCTGCATATCCTTGTGTTGAGAAGAAGGATAGAATTAAAAGTAGTAGTGTTTTTATTTTCATAGTAATTACTATTGTATTGCAAAGAGGACTATGTATTCCTTAAATGAAAAACCTAGTGTAGACAGTCCAGCCCTTTTATTTAAGGCAAGTTAATCAACAATCGCTAGATTTGGATTAATATTAAAGTCCACTTCATTAATAGAAGAACCTCTCCTTATTTCATCGTAATATACTATTTGAGTTGGCATGACGTCTGTACCATGCCTGGCTTTATATTTAGAGATGAAACTTCTGTAAATGCCGTGTTTAAAGTAAATTGAACTTGGTTTAAGGTTAGTGTTAATTGGCGCCTTATCAATATTCAATTTCTTTTCGCCATTCACCCATACAGAGATGTTCTTATTAACAAAATCAAGACAAAATGAAATATCGGTCCACTTACCCTTCATATCACTTATTGGAATAAGTTGATAATAAATCGATTTCTCCGTTACATTTGTTGCAGAGCCTCTAAGTTCGTGAAAATTTAAATCAAAATAGTCATTTCGAGCGTCGAACTGAATAACCGGTGGGACAGATGAGAGACCTCCAGCATAGCCTTTTGGACCACCTATTTGATGTATTTGTCCAAGAGTTGTATTTGTTGGGGACACACTCTGAAAGCTTTCATCCAGCATAATACTATATGCAAAGCATTGATTTCCATCTGGTTTCATGCGTGGTGCGGCAGTGAATTCAACTCTCTCTCTATCTTTGTCACAATCATTCCAACCATCATCGGCAAAACAGTCGCCATCGCCAACTTCAAATCGTTGATACTTCTCACCCCTCCTAGCTTTGTTTGAATTGGTAACTAATTGGAAATTCTTCTTCTTATGCCCATAGGTATTTGTGTGGGACCCATAACCAGAATTTTTACTCGCGCTCATGGTTAAACCATCACTACTCATTGAGCTTGTATCATCACTTAAAGCAATTATCAATTGAAAATAATCATCAAAACTTCCCTTGATTTGAAGGTTATTAATGTTTCCCGAGAAAGACACCTTACTAGGCTTACCCTTACCGTGAAGGGCATTCACATCAAATGTGATAGAGGTATTGCCTTTTTTATCTACTCGACCTTTTAGGGTGTCATAATATTTAGTTGAACTTGTGTCAAGAAACCTATTTTTTGGCGATACGCTTATTGTGCCATTTTTTATTACTAAGATACCGCTGCCAAGACCCCTAGGACCTTCAGAAGGATTGAAACGACTTAACTCAAAAGGATATTCACCATCAAATGCTTTTGTGGTTGAATTAGCAGTAGATGAATTAGCAGTAGATGAAGAACTAGTTGACGAAGAGCTGTTATTACTAGCACCACCACATTTATAGACAAAGTATGTCCCATCGTCAGAAATAGATTTTACTGGGTCACTTCCATCAGAGCATGATCCTGCATTGGCTTGAATTGAGAAGAGGGATAGAATTAAAAGTAGGA
>JAPKEL010000104.1 GCA_028822065.1 Woeseiaceae bacterium
AAACGAAATTTGGACTTTAGTTTAAGTTGATATACAATCATAGTATGAAGAAACTACTCCTACTCTTATCGTTAGTTTCAATATCAACTCAAAGTTTGGCTAGAGGTGGAGGTTATGGAAGGTTTGCCAGGTTCTTTGAAGATAAAATCACCCATAAAGTTTTATAAGCCTTGCTTATTGAGAAACCCACTGTTTGGAGATATCACCTACTCTATCCCCAAAAGAAATCTTCTCTAGCGATCGCAGATACATTTCTGGCTTTACGAATACATTTCTTTGATATAAGTCTAATAGCCTATCTTGGCTTAACTCTACATCAAGCCACTCAGCACAAATCTCGTCATAGCTTTCTTCAAGCTTAGCAATTAATTTTTTCTCAGGATTTAAGATCGCCAAAAGGCCGCTTGGTGCTGAAGTCAAGAGATTTATGTTATCCTTCATACCTGCATCCATTAAAATAGGAACCAATTTCCAAATATCTCCAGTCCAAGCATTATTACGCGGCAATGTCTTATTATTCCGCGTAGCCATTCTATATGACCATGGTATTGGATCATGGAATAAAAATAATGCTTCTTCAGAAGATATTTTAGCTAAATTTATAAAATCTCTGAGGGCACATTCAAAAAGATGCATGCCATCAATAAAGGCTAATTGACATTTTAAATGCGAGAATTTTGGCAATGTATTTTCAAAAAAACTATCTGAAGTCTCTTGAAAAATAAGACAAAAATCTTTTTTCCCAATGGGGTCTTTTTTCAATTTAAAGAATGGATCAATAGCTATTGACGGACTTTGGGACAAGACAAGAGAGTCACCCGTGCGAGTTCCAATCTCAAAATAAACTTCATAAATATTTTGATGTAATGCTTTTAAAAAATCAAAGTAATGTCCGTCCTGTGCTTGGAAAATCTCTCCTTTAGCGTGTAGCTGGACGGGTGATAGAAGTCTTGCTGATAAGGTGTCGAATTTTTCGCCAAAAAATCCTGCCTTATTTGCCTTTTTAATAAATTTCTTAGCAATGTCTAATTTATCCAAATTAATGAGTGCATTAATATAGTTGAGCCAATACTGCTCTACATTTGAATTGCCCTCCAATGCAGTCATCAAAAATGGCAAGGCAATATGTGACTGATGGTATTTAACCATTAACATCCCTAAGTTATTATTGGCATCAGGATGAGCTGGTTGGGACTGCATGACTACGCGATAAAGACGCTCAGCTTCCTGAAGATTACCTTCTTTATGTGCAGTGACACCCTGTTGCAGAGCTTGATCAATCGTCAGTTCCATTGGATATTCTTAAACACTGCTTCGTACATGATGTAAGTACCTGTTTTTAATTCTTGCTACTGACATTAGTACTCCTAGTATTGCTATTAAAGAAAGTTAATTATAGTGCAAAAAGAGAACTCCCTCCCTCACACATCAAATGAAATTTGAACTTTGACTAAGTTTAAATTGATATACAATCCTAGTATGAAAAAACTATTTCTTTTAATACTACTATCTCTTGGTTTAAGTACTATCTCTTATGC
>JAPKEL010000019.1 GCA_028822065.1 Woeseiaceae bacterium
CGGTGCGAGTCGCTGCTGACAATGAATAATAATATCTGCTGGAGATATTTGTTCACTTGTATAGCCTGCCGACAGTAGCACATAGATTTTTACCTCTTCATCGCGCTTTTTATCGGGCACTGCTATTGCAGCCGCATCCTCGATACCTTGTTTAGAACGAATGGCAGTCTCAACCTCCAAAGCAGAGATATTTTCCATAGAGCGACGAATCATGTCTTTTATGCGACCAACGATCGTATGATATCCAAGCTCATCTGCGATAAATACATCTCCAGTTCTAAACCACCCATCAATAAAGGTCTCTTTATTAGCTTCGGGTTTTTTATAATAGCCATTAATGATGCCAGCACCTTTCATCCATAGCTCACCCGGGTTTCCTGATTCAACTTCGTTTCCATTATCATCGACAACTTTTACCTCTCGAAAAGGCGCGGGTAATCCACAACTATCGAGAGCTACGTCAGAGTTAACAGTATCTGGCACTAATAATCCTACACCGACCTCGGTCATGCCGAAAGAATCTCTGGTTAAAACATTAAATCGTTCTTCAACAAGACGAGTCATCTCTGCATTAAGAGCAAAACCTATAAATTTCTTAAGTGATGTAGCAGAATCTCGCGATGATGGAGGTGTTTCAAGTAAAGGTGCTGGGAAATAGGCCAATTCGATCTGATGATTGTCGATCCAGTCTAAGAATCGACTAACACTCATGCCCTCAGAAACATGGACAGTCATCCCTGAATATAGCCCCATAATAACCATATAATGATTGTCAAAATAGAAAAAGGGAGCATCGGCTAATACTGATTTAATGCCCTTGTTTCGAAGAGCAGCTATACAACCTGCCATTATCCAGAATTTTTGTGTTTGCATACAGCCCTTTGGAAATCCTGTGGTGCCGGACGTGTATTGAATATTAAGAAGATCGTCAGAATTTACTTGATAGTTATATTGAGCATCTTTGCTTCCGCGTAACAGAATGGAATTCCAGTTATTCTTTGTGTCTTTGTCAGTGACGATAATGATTGACTCATCGGTCATTGTTTCTGGTTTTTTGCTCATAGCTTTTAGAGTCGGTAGGAATTTATCTTCTATAACTAAAAACTCAGCATCGGAATCATTGAGTACGTAGTCTAACTCAGCGCTTGTATATGCAGGATTGACTGGAATCATCACAGCACCAATTACGGCAATTGCCAACCAGGTTATTGGGTACTCTATTCTATTACTCATAATTACAGCAACATGAGTACTTTTTTTAATCCCTTGTTGCTGAAGCCCATCGGCCAACTTATATATCGACACACGTAAATCAGCATAAGTAATGGATTTGGCTTGTGGTTCCTGCTCAAAGCAGTTGATAGCTAATGTCGTTGGGTAAAGATCAGCTGCTCGATCAATTAACTCTTGAATATTTTCAGGAAAATCAATATTTCCTTCAATAAACTTTTTTTCTTCAAAGTATTTTTTTGTAGCTGCTTCAATCTTCATTAATTATTTACTTTTAATATGTTCTATACCTGCCATTGCATCAGGGTCTTGATGGTATATCGCTAACTGGTGGTCATAGAGTTTACGCGTTAGACTTATGGCTTCTTTCAAGGTCATCTCTGGACATCTTTGCAGGCATTCCATTTCTGTCTGAATCGCAATTAATGGATGCGAGGTAATCATATTTGCAATCTCTAATGCTCTTCCAAAAACTTTGTCATCTGGAACCACCTCATTAATTAACTGATACTGCAGTGCTTGATCAGCGGTAATCTTCTCCCCTGTGAGTGCAATCCAATTTGCCCATATACGTGGAATCTGAAGAGATAAACGTGCTGTACCACTGGCTCCTGCCATCGCGTAAGCAATCTCCGGTAAGCCAAATCTTGCACCCTTACCAGCTACTCGTATATCGGTGAGTAGTGCAACATAAATTAAACCCTCACCAATACACCAACTATTTATCGCGCCAATGATGGGCTTGTTACGAGGCAATGAAAATATTTTTTGTGTAATATCTTCACCTTCTGGATAAGCATCTCCTTCATTCAGATCGTCTCCAGCACTAAAACATTTGCCTTCACTCCCTTTCAGAATGCCGACTTTAATATTATCGTCATTCAGAAATTGATTTAAATGAGAATATAATTGTTCATGCATAGCGAACGTCAAGGCGTTCACTTTGCCATTATCAATTGTAAATATTCCGATATGCTCTTGTTTTTCATATGTAATAGTCATTAGTAAAACCTAAAATAGATTTTTATAAGTGACTTGTAGTATCCATAGGAAAAGTAATTTTTGCTAGTTATCTTTTTGGTTATACTGACTAGACCTTGCTTTGACGAAACTACCAAGAGACCTAAAAACTTCGAAAAATTTCATAATAAGCTTGAGTTGATTGGAAACTAATTATATCTCTAGAAGCCTTGATTGAACTGACAATAATTATATAAAATACAATATATGCATACAAACCCAATAAAAAAATGGCACCAAGTAGTCAAAAATAATGATTTTCAATTACTAGAGGACATACTTGATGATTCTGTTATCTTTTATTCCCCAGTTGTATTTACTCCCCAGAAGGGTAAGAAAATAACTTTAATGTATTTGTCGGCTGTAGCTACACTATTTAACGTAGACTCTTTTTCTTATACTCATGAAATCATTAATAAAAATATGGCTAGCTTGGAGTTTGAACTTGAACTTAATGGTATTCACATCAATGGTCTTGATTTGATTACTTGGAATGAAAATCAGAAAATTACAGAGTTCAAAGTATTCGTCAGGCCGCTGCAGGGACTAAATGCGTTGCATGAGATGATGGGTATATCACTGAAGGATAAATATTAGTTTAGTTACTTAATAGAAATAAAACGGTTCATTTATCGTTATTAAGGGTCGGGAGCACCAGGATCATTTGCGATGGAGTTTTGGTGCTCCTCTAAAGCTCTATATAAAGGTATTTCTACCCATGTATCTTGAATGTAATGGCGAAGACGCTCTTGTTCTTGAGGGTCCTTCAATAGATTGTATATTGCGGGATCGATACCTGAAATCACTGGCTCACCTATCCTTTCCAATTCTTTGAAGAGCATTTTCCAGTTTCGCCATTTCACCCCAACAACTTCATTACTAATATAGTAGACGATCGACTCTCGAGCCGATTTCTCTGATTTACCCATCAGAAGATCGGAATGATCAGCACTGTCCATGATACGATCATTTGGGATCTCAAGTCCGAGCATGGCAGCTAATGTTCCATATATATCCATTGCATGAACAATTTCATTAGAAATTTGTCTTGAAGGTATTTTTTCAGGCCAACGAATCAGAAAAGGAACACGATGGGATCCTTCATAGCTTGTAAAAAGACTGCCACGCCAAGGACCATTGAACCCTTCTCGCTCAACACCTCCATACCCTCCATTATCGGACGTAAAGATAAAAATGGTATCGTCTTTAATTCCTAGGTCTTCTATCGTATTCAAAAGATCGCCTATATATTCATCCGTTTGGGCAAGAATATCTGCAAAATCACCATTTCCAGTCTTTCCTCTGGCATCAGGATGGGGGTCATGAGGCGTATGCGTCTGCGTATAAGGAATGTAAACGAAGAATGGCTCATCCTCCTTGGTTTTACGTTGAATAAAATCAATCGCGTGATCGGTAATCTCACGATCAATCGTCGCACGCTTTTTACGGCCATAGACTTCAAGCTCTTTAGGTTTCTCGCCACGCTTTGCTGACATAACATGCATAAAACTAATTTCAAGATCTTTCTGAAAGGAGCTGCTGTCTGGCCAGAAAGATCTATCTGATGATCTTGGTAATCCCCACCACTCATCAAAACCCTGATCAGTGGGGTAACGACCCTCAGTATCTCCTAAATGCCATTTACCGAATAATCCCGTCGCATAACCAGCTTCAGATAGGAGCTCTGCCAATGTATGCTCCCATTTAGTTATCCCATACCATGGATTTCGTGGTGGGGCATCTTTTCTAAGCCTTGTACGTATCGATTGACGACCGGTCATCAACGATGCACGTGAGGGGGTGCATTCCGCTTCAACATTATAATTAGTTAATTGAAATCCTTCATGAGCAATGCTATCGACATTCGGTGTAGGGGCGCCACGAATGGCACCGCCACCATAAACACCAATTTCACCGTAACCAAAATTATCCATTAAAACCAAAACAATATTAGGTTTTTTATCACTCTGAGTTGCCGCCTGAATAGGACTAATTAATACAAAAATAATTGACAGAAATAAAGAGATCCTAAAGATTGAGATTAATTGTTTCAGATATTTATTCATGATGCATTCGTTAACTCCTGGGTTGCACGGTACGCTTGCTCAATCGCAGTTTCATTCATAGCACTGGCGTTAGCATCCGAATTGGCGAATGCAATACGACCATATCTAGTCCGCCCTGTTAACCAGAGTCTTTTTTCATCCGGCCACTCTTGGCGGTCCGAAAAATACCCTATGCTTTCTGACTCATAGTTATAACCAACAGCATAACCATGAGGCCAACGGTTGACTGTGATTCCTTTGATTTCTCGTGCCGGGTCAAAACCACCGTCTTTAAGCATTCTGGCTAATTGATCACGAATATTTCTCTCGAATACCTCGAAAGGCATTGCTAAAAGTTCATGCCGACCTAGGCGAAATTGTTCTCTGGCAAATGTACCGTCGCCAGCTACAGGAATACGATACATATGAAGCATTATTGGTTCATCTGGCTTTGTGGCTGATTCATAGTCATCAAATTTTAGTGGGTAGGCAAGTCTGACATCACTGGCGAAACTGGACGGACAATAAGCTGATTTAATACCAAGCTTTTTGAAAGCGTTCCAGTTATCCAGTAAAACTGAGATTGAAACCAATGGCATACGAATTGTTTTGCGAAGCGCTTCTTTTTGTTTTCCCGGTAACTCCGGGCATATATGTGGAACAATCGCATGGTAGCAGGCCATGACGCAGTTTTTTGCCCGAACGCGATTTGTCGATTGCCCTTCAACGTAAGTAATTTCGACTGTCTTTTCGTTAATATGTTGAACATTTACTGCTGTAGAATTAAGGCGGATCTTCACGGGTTGTTTTGGCTGATCCAGCTTACTGTAATCGAAACGTGTCGAAATAATATCGTGCATAGTGCTGCCTGATGCAGCGTCAGGAATTAACCGTCGAACGATTAAACGAGCAACCGACGCATTCCCATCTGGGAAATGAAAATCGTCGTGGTTGTTGTGTGGCTGCCTGCCACTTTTCAGATAATCGTTCAAGCCAAGTCCTTTAACGCCAGGTAATCCATATCTCATGGCATTCAGAGTAGGTGTCAAATCTAAAGCATTGCCCATGTAACTGGCGCGCCACATATGGAAAAATTCCAATGTTTCGTTAGTAACACCCACCACCTCTTTCAAGAAGTCCTTATAACTTAACGAACGGAGTTTAATTACCTTTTCATCAAGCGACATTCCGGGAAGATAATCGGTCTCCCCCGCAAACAATTCAATAATTTCGTCGCGCGCTATCGTGGATAATGGCGCTTGATCAAGAAAAGCGCGTACGTCTTTCTGCAACCCAATGCTATTCTCTAGCTCGGCAGGAAGCGTTACATAACCACTTTGATACTTGTTGTTGTAGAGACCTTGTTTGCCTGCGACTAGTTTATCCTTAGCAAAAGCATTTGATTCGAAGAAGATACCGCCACGTAAACCTAATGAAGAATATAACTCATGATTAAAAACTTCTCGAGACTGGGAAGTATCAATACCCAGGTCATCAATTAGAGCTCGTGCTTGTTCCGGGTAACTATTTGGATTTTCAATAAACTCAGCACCACCCAAATCTATCAGCATACGATCTTTGTATTGGAATTCATTGCGTTTGGCGTGGCCACCAAAGTCGTCATGATTTTCGATAATGAGGATTCTTGTATCCAATCCATGTTCTTTTTGGAAAAAATAAGCTGCAGCAAGGCCACTGATACCCCCTCCGACTACTACCAGGTCAAACATCTCACCAGTATCGACTGAATCAACCGAATTATCCCATCTTTTTCCATCTCTTATAAGATGCCCTATTTCAAACGACCCTGGATGACTTCCACGCATCCCTTCGAGGATTGGCGGATAGTACCCGGTCGCATTTTGAGCTGATGAAAGAGATTTATTTGTAGTGGATGCATGCAAAGAAGGAGAGATAAACGTACTACCGATTGCCGCACTGGCGCCATTAATAAAATCACGACGAGTAATATCACGATTCATACCAAGCATGTGATCTCTTTTATTCAAATCTTTTTTAATTCTCGCATTTATATATAAAGGATATTTTATTATGTTGAATCGAACTAGCCCAATTTTTAATCTTCAATTCATTAACCCGATCTAGTTTTATTGATTAATTTAAGTATCTATTTTTCATTACTTATTAAGCTCTTTCATAACCTTAATATATTCTATTTCTGCTTCATTATTTCTTTCTAAGAATAAATTTCTCGCTTCTAACTCAGTAAGCTGATTTGTTTGTATCGATTCAACCAGGTCATCATAATAAGCTACAAGCTTATTTCCTTTTTTACTGCATTTATTATCAGGTAAACAATAGGAATTTCTTGTTGTCTTGCCACATTGCATTGTTGAGATGAAATCCAGTGACATTAAGTCACAAGCTCTGTAATGCTCATAGGTTGGCAATGTCCTAGATTTTGTTTCTTGGTGAGAACAAGCAAAAAGGAAACTGAAACTCAAAATTAAAAGTATTTTTTTCATCGTTCTAAAATAGCATAAAACTTGAAATATACGTCAATGATAAGGTGATTTTGCATTAAGGACCGGGGGCACCTTCGTCATTTGCAATAGATTCTTCGTGATCTTCAATCACTTGATATAAAGGAAAATCAACCCACGTGTCATTCAAGTAATTTAGTTCAGGGACCTCTTCTTTTGGATCCACAAGTAAATTATAAACTGTTGGGTAAGCCATTTTCTTGACCCCATAGCCATCTTTATCCATTTCTTTAAGTAGTAGTTTCCAATTTCGCCATTTGGCGCCAAATAATTCATTTCCGATATAAATAACCATAGAGTCTCTTGCAGATTTATCTGATTTACCTTTCAGAAATTTAGATTGGTCAACGCCATCAATTACTCTATCTGTTGGGATATCAGCGCCAATAAAACTGGCTATGGTTGGAAAAAGATCTATCTGATGAAATATTTCATTGGATACTTGTTTTATAGGTATTTGACCGGGCCAACGAATCAAAAAAGGAACTCTCAAGGAGCCTTCGTATGGGGAGAACATACCTCCTCGCCAAGGTCCTGTAAAACCAAATGATCTCGGTACTCCCTCGCGACCATTATCAGAAGTAAAGATAAATATAGTGTTTTCCTTTAAACCTAATTCATCTATTGTTGCCAGAAGCTCGCCAACATAAACATCGGTTTGAGCTAAGACATCAGCAAAGCTTCCATTTCCAGTTTTACCATAGAAATCTGGATGTGGATCCACAGGTTCATGTGTTTGTGTGTATGGAAGATAAGCAAAAAATGGTTCTTCGCCAGCTGCTTTACGCTTTATAAAATCAATAGCATTATCTGTGATATCTCGATCAATAGTTGCTCTTTTTGCTCGATCAAAAACTTCGAGTTCTTTTGGTTCTTGCCCCTTAAATGAGGACATAACGTGAGTAAAAACAGCATCTGGATGACTGCCTGCTGAAAAACTATTGCTATCTGGCCAAAAAGCTCGATCGGAGGATCTAGGGATCCCGTTCCATTCATCAAAACCTTGATCCGTTGGATATCGTCCCTCGGTATCGCCTAAATGCCATTTCCCAAAGATGCCAGTTGAATAACCATGATCAGAAAGCATTTCTGCTAATGTGATTTCCCACTTCGTTATTCCATACCAGACCCCTCTTGGAGGACCGTCTTCTGTTTGGCGAGTTCTTATACCATAGCGACCTGTCATTAAGGCTGAGCGTGATGGTGTACATTCTGCCTCGACATTATAATTTGTTAACTGAAAACCCTCATGAGCAATACTATCAATATTTGGTGTTGGAGCACCACGAAGTACGCCTCCACCATATACCCCAATCTCACCGTAGCCAAAGTTATCCATTAACACTAAAACTATATTGGGTTTATTTTCGGTTTCAGCAACTGCCTGAATAGAATGAAATGAAATTGCTGCAAGAAAAAAACACAAAAAAGCTTTAAATTTAGATATTTGAATATTCATCTCTAAACATTAACAAATTTTCTTAATGTTTTGCACTCGAATCTTCACATAGTGAGTTGCTAGGTTCTTTTATTCTGATACTCTAATAAGTATGAAAAATTTAATTATAATTTCTGTCAACCTTACCAAATAAAAAAAAGGAGTTGTAAATGTCTGTGAGTGTATTACTAGAAGGTGTATTAAAAGAGGGTTTAGTAGATGAATTTACTCAAATTTGTAAAGGTGCATTTCAAGTCACCCGTGCATATGATGGATGTCAAGGAATTAACTTAACCCTCAATGTTGAAAATCAAAACAATTATGTATTGACTGAGGTTTGGGATTCCAAAGAGCATTATGAAAAATATCTTGCCTTTAGAACGGAAGATGGAACAGTCGCTGCTATTACAGCAATGTGTGATGAAGGTCCAACTATTAGAATATTTGATATAACAGATGCTTAACGATTCATTAGCATAGTTGCTTCACCTATTAGTTGCCTTCGTTAATTACCTCAACAGTTTTTTAGATGGTTTATCCGAGTGTACGCCCGAGCCCCTTGAACTATCGTAGTCAATTTTATTGTATGACATACGCTGGTCCGCGTAATGCACGGCCTGGCAACGCACGCGTGTACTCACCTTCATCGACTACGGCGGTGCCGTTCACAATTACGTAGCGCATCCCGGTTGGGTAGTGGAATGGATCTTCAAATGTAGCCATGTCCTGGATTGAATCCGGATCAAAGATGACGATGTCAGCTAAGTATCCCTCCACCAATGCTCCACGGTCCTTGAGTCCGAGAATATCGGCGGGCAGTGTCGTCAACTTGCGAATTGCCTCCTCCCAGGTCAACAGTCCCTGTTCTCGAACATAGGTGCCCAGCAACCGCGGGATCGTTCCAATGTGCCGCGGATGCACCAGCGGCGGCAAATTCTCGGAATCGAGATCGAGGGCACTGCCGTCGGTCCCCCCGGCGACATAGGGTTGAGCCAGGACTTTCTTTAATGTGTCCTCCTCATTGTTCCAGTCGATAACGATGCCCCGACCCTCCTGGTCAAGCACCACGTCCATGAAAACTTCTTCCGGTGATCGCTCAGTGAGGCTTGCAACTTCGGACACCAGCTTGCCATTGACAGAGGGGTTATCGACGCCCAAGCGAACGTGATGCCAGCCGATGTTCGCTAGGTAGGGTGGCTCGGTGACAAATGTAGCAGCGATGCGTTCGCGCTCTACCGGATCGCGGAGGCGCTCGAGCATCGCTTCCACGCCTCCCGCTTGTGCCCAGGCTGGAATGTATGCCCTCAGCCCGGTGATGCCCCAGGTATAGGTATAGCTGTCGCCGGTGACTTTTAAGCCCCGCTCTCGTGCCTCGTCGATTATCGCGAGGAATGTGTCGGCTTCTGTTGATGATGTCGAATTGAGATGAAAAAAGTGTATTGCGGCACCTGCCTGCTCGCCGATGGCAATGGCCTCGTAGATCGCGTTGGGATCCGTACCGTTCATGGTACGAGCATGATTCGCAAAGATGCCCCCCATGTTGGCGGCTTCTCGTACGATTGAAGTCAGTTCATCGCTAGTCATATAGATGTTGGGCACGTAGCTCATGCCGGCGGAAACGCCCAACGCACCCTCGCGCATGGACTTTCGCACCATCTCTAGCATCTGCGCGAGTTCGTCGTGGGTCGGTGGGCGATCATCGTAGCCCATGACGTTGGCCCTGATTCCTCCGGAACCTACATAAGAAGCGACGTTGATCGAGATTCCCACTTTCTCCATATAGTCGAGAAACTCCCCGAATGATTCCCACTTGCCCAATAACTCGTCAGGCAATTCGTTCCTTCGTTGACCGCCGAGGGGACCCATTGACACGGTCTCGCCGTAGATTTCGGTGGTGAAGCCCTGGAAAGCGAAGGAAGGCCCTTGCCCACCATTGAGGAGACGAAAGCTTTCCGAGTGACTATGCATATCGATAAAGCCGGGTGTCACATACAGGCCGCTTGCCTCAATTGTGCGGGCGCTTCTTCCGTTAATATCGCCAATTGCCACGATGCGATCACCGCGGACACCTACATCGCCGACAACGCCAGGATTACCGCTTCCGTCAAAGACCGTGCCGCCGCGGATCAGGAGATCGTAATCGAATGGTTGCGATTTACTACAACTGCTAATTAGGGCGACTATGATCAGATTGAGGATTAGTTTTTTCATACCTATTAGATTACACCGATTGGTTCTTATATCGAACAGTTTTATAAAAATATTAGTTTGTATAGACGATACGTTTCTTTGTTTGATTGTTAGGTTATTTCTCCGTCAAAAACTTCATCAAAACGTTATGATATTCGACAATATCTGTGGATTTTCATAATGGCTTACCTTCTTAAATCCTTACTGGTAATGGTTTTCATGGCGGAGAGAGAGGGATTCGAACCCTCGGTACGGTATTACCGCACACTCGCTTTCCAAGCGAGCGCCTTAAACCTCTCAGCCATCTCTCCAATTAAGAAAATATAAAATTACTAGCTTGATTCTTGACTTAAAATTCTTGGCGGAGTGTCAAGGCATGGAGAATCAGCAGATCTTGGATCTCTAGGTGATGCCCTTCCAATTCTCAACTCTCTATCTGACCTGAGTAGATCAAGGTCTTCAGGGGAAGTTATTTTACTAGACTCAACAGCCATTTGATACTTTTGAGGTTCATCGCAGGTCAAATCTGCTCCACAACCACCGCTTATGAGCCCTATTAAGAGTATTGTAAAAGTATTTTTAGTATTCAAAAACCTAACCTCTTTCTCATTTCTCAAAGATCTCGATTATTAACCATGATATCAAGAAATAGTTTTAAAATAGAATATAATCGCTATGTTACTAATCATTATAGATGCTAGCAAGACAAGTTTAAGTAAATAAAAACATCACAAGGAATAATTAATGAACGAAACAACATCAAATCGCGTAATACCTAATTTCAAATGCCCAGCAACTAATAATCAATTATTTGAACTTAACAAACTTAAAGGAAAAAGAATTATTCTCTATTTCTATCCAAAAGATAATACTCCAGGATGCACCACCGAAAGCATTGAATTCCAAGAGCTAGCTCAACAATTTATACAACAAAATACTCTTATTTTTGGAATCTCTCGAGATAGCCTTATTTCACATGAAAAATTCAAAGAAAAATATCAATTCTCTTTTGAATTGCTTTCTGATGAAGATGAAAAGGTATGCGAAATATTTGATGTAATCAAAGAAAAAAATATGTACGGAAAGAAGTATATGGGCATAGAAAGGAGTACATTCCTTCTTGATGAAAATGGGAAGTTAGTGGCTGAATGGCGAAAAGTCAAAGCCAAGGGCCACGCCCAAATAATTCTAGATTATATTTCTACCCTTTAAACTATTGATATAATCATACTATCATCATAATCTTAATCACATGCATTCAAATGGCCGCACAAAAATTCAAACACTGCTTTTAATACTAGCATTAGTATTAAATCCATATTTAGTACTCGCTCAAGATATAAACCTGCCGGATATGGGAAGCCCAGCTGATGCCGTCTTATCCAAAACAGATGAGGCGCAGATAGGTAGATCCATAATGCAACAGATACGTGCAAGTGGCACTATCATTGATGATCCACAGATAAATGAATACATTAATGAAATTGGACACCGTGTTGCAGCGCATGCAAATGAGAGCGAACGAACCTTTACTTTTTTTGTGATTGATGAACCAAGTATCAATGCATTTGCTTTACCAGGTGGTTATATTGGTATTCATACAGGCCTTATAGAAGCAACGCGCAGCGAAGATGAGTTAGCTGGAGTCTTAGCCCATGAGATAGCTCATGTCACACAGAGGCATCTTGCGCGAGCAATAGATGCCAGTCAAAAACAAAGTATTTTAAGTACGGCCATAATGTTAGGTGCGGTCATTGCTGGCGCAGCTGGCGCAGGATCAGATGTAATCCAAGGCGCTATGGCAGTTGCTCAAGGCACGCAAGCTCAACAACAAATAAACTTCACTCGAGATAATGAGTATGAAGCCGATCGCATAGGAATTAATGCACTTGCAAATGCTGGTTTTGATCCATCAGGTATGGCATCTTTCTTTGAAGTAATGTCGGGAAACAACACTATTGGATCGATGCGTGTTCCTGAATTCCTAAAAACACATCCAGTAACAAGCAGCAGAATCGCTGAGGCGAGAAATCGTGCAAGGTTTTTCAACACCGTTAACACTAACGATACTATTAATTACGGTATATCGAGAGCTAGATTGATAGTTTCTAACCAAAAATCTCCAGAAAATGCAGTCAAATTCTATACCCAAAAAGAATATAGATATTTAACTGACGAAGAAAGATATGGTTTAGCATCAGCTTATCAGATGGCCGGACAATTAGATGAAGCAGAGCAAATATTCACCGCCCTACTAAGTGCTAATAAAGGAGTCATTGCCTATCACATAGGTTTAGCGGAAGTATTATTTTTACTTGATCTAAAAGAACAGTCTAAGGATATTTACGCACAGGCAATAAAGTTATTTCCTAGGAATATCTCTTTGGTGATACATTATGCAAATACCCTCATAAATTTGAATGAGGCTAAATTGGCACATGAAATACTGTTAGATCTTCTCAATAATGTGCCACCCACTCCAGAACAAGTAAGGCTTATAGCCAAGGCCGCTATTGAGTCCAATAATCCAGCTGAAGCAAATTACTATATGGCTGAATATCGTTTTATGGTTGGTGATTTAGTGGGTGGAGTGACTTTTTTAAAGCGTGCACTCAATATTCCAGATCTACATGAAATTCAGAGAATTCGTTTTGAAGCACGCATTGATTTTGTTAGAGAATTTATGACTGAGGAGCAGTTACAACAATCTCGCCGTAACCGCTCCTAGGCGCTTTGATAAATTAAGCTTCCATACTCGTGTCATATTCACCAAGGTGAGCGAGACTATTTAATTTTGCTCGTTTCAAGAAAGCTTCCTGCCCTGCTTTAAAATTCTCTTCTTTACCCTGCCATGCATTTAGAGGAGCTGCTTGTAGTGCTCTACCATATGAAAATGAGAGCTCCCACGGCAAATTACCAATTTTATTCATCAAATCTAGATGCTCAGTAGCTTCTTCTGAAGTCTGACCTCCAGATAAAAATGCAATTCCAGCAACATTTTCAGGAACATATTTTTTCAAACAACGTACAGTCGCTTCTGCAACTTCAGACGGTAATGCTCGATTTTGTGCATCGGATCCTGAAATAACCATATTAGGTTTCAGAATAATACCCTCTAAGGCTACTCCGTGCTCCTCAAGCTCTTGGAATACGACACTTAAAGCGGCATTTGTTACTTCCTCGCATCGCTCAATACTATGAGCTCCATCCATTAGCACTTCGGGTTCAACGATTGGCACAATATCATGCTCTTGACACAATGCGGCATAACGAGCTAACGCATGTGCATTGGCTTTCAAGCAAAAGGCAGAAGGTATTGTATCACTCACATTTATAACAGCACGCCATTTTGCAAATCTAGCTCCAAGTGAAGCGTATTCTGCTAATCGATCTCTCAAGCCATCGAGGCCCTCTGTCACTGTCTCATCATCAAACCCTGCTAATGGTTTTGCACCTGCATCCACTTTAATACCTGCTAACATCCCCAAATCATTCAAATGTGTAGGAAAGGGAGTTCCATCCATTTTTGATTGACGAATAGTTTCATCAAATAAGATTACTCCACCGATAAAATCCGATGCCCCTTCAGCGATGAATAACATTTCGCGATAACGTCGCCTAGATTCTTCAGTGGATTCAGTATTGATTGTGTCGAATCGTTTTTTTATTGTGGGTGTACTTTCATCAGCAGCCAAAATACCTTTACCGTTTCCAACCATGGCATTCGCAGTTGCTTTTAATACTTCTAGGTTCATTAAATCCACTCCATATTATTAAATTAAATTAATTTTGAATTATATATTAAATAGACCTAATCGTTTTATAAAAATATTAGTTTGTATCCGCGTGTTTCAATATTCTTATTTTAACTGGTCTATCTGTTTAAATAGGACTAAAATAGTACTAATTAAACAAATTAGAAAAATCTTATGTTAAAAATTAGTAGATTGACGGATTACGGAACAGTTGTTTTAGCTGAATTGGCTTGTCATCAAGATGCGCTTGCAAGTGCAACAGAATTAGCTAATCTAACCAGGATCAACTTACCAACAGTAAGTAAAATCCTCAAAATTCTAAATAAAGCCAATCTAATAGGTTCTGTTAGAGGAGTGAATGGGGGCTATAAACTCCTCCTCAAGGCTAGTGAAATATCTGCCGCTGATGTCATCGATGCCTTTGAAGGACCCTTATCTATAACAGATTGCAGCTCGTCTAAACATAACTGCAAACATGAACCACTATGCTCGGTAGGTCCGGCTTGGCAAAATATTAATGCTTCAATTAGAGCATTATTAGAAGATATAACAATTCTTGATCTTCAAAATAATAATTATCAGCATACTGGAATTTCTAAATTTGCAGGTATGCCAATTAATATAGAAACCAAGGTGCAATGATGTCGGCAAATAAAGAAGAAATAAATAGCCTCATAGAAAGTCGTTACAAACATGGTTTTGTTACAGATATCGAATCTGACTCACTTCCACCAGGATTAAATGAAGACGTCATAAGAGCTATTTCAGCTAGGAAAAATGAACCAAAATTTATGCTGGACTGGCGATTGAAGTCATACAAGCATTGGCTAAAACTAAACGAACCTAACTGGGCGCATGTGGACTATACGCCCATAAATTATCAAGATATTTCTTACTTTTCCGCGCCCAAATCCGATGCAGATCGTCCAAAAAGTTTAGCTGAAGTAGATCCGAAATTACTTGAAACCTATGATAAATTAGGCATTCCATTACATGAGCGTGCACGCCTTGCTGGAGTTGCGGTAGATGCTGTATTTGATAGCGTATCTATAGCTACCACTTTTAAGAAAAAACTTTCTGATGCCGGTGTAATCTTCTGCCCATTCTCAGAGGCAGTAACCAAACATCCAGAATTAATAAAAAAATACTTAGGTAGTGTGGTGCCATATAGAGATAATTTTTTTACTGCGCTTAATTCGGCTGTCTTTAGTGATGGATCTTTTGTCTACATACCAAAAGGCGTTAGATGCCCGATGGAATTATCGACCTATTTCCGTATTAATGCTGCCAATACTGGTCAATTTGAGCGGACACTTATCATTGCTGATGAAGGCAGCCATGTAAGCTATCTAGAAGGCTGTACAGCACCAATGCGTGATGAAAATCAATTACATGCAGCAGTTGTTGAGCTTGTTGCTCTAAAAGATGCTGAAATCAAATATTCAACAGTACAAAACTGGTATCCGGGAGATGAAGAAGGTAAAGGTGGGATATATAACTTCGTCACAAAAAGAGGCGATTGTCGTGGAGCAAACTCAAAAATATCTTGGACGCAAGTTGAGACAGGTTCAGCAATAACTTGGAAGTACCCAAGCTGCATCCTAAGAGGTGATAATTCTATCGGTGAATTTTACTCTGTTGCCGTAACCAATAATCGACAACAAGCTGATACTGGCACTAAAATGATTCACATTGGCAATAACACGAAAAGCACAATTGTCTCAAAAGGTATATCTGCCGGCCGCGCTCAAAATGCTTACCGAGGTTTAGTAAGGGTAATGCCTCAAGCGAATAATGCACGAAACCATACTCAATGCGACTCACTTCTTATTGGAGGAGATTGTGGTGCACATACCTTCCCATATATAGAAGCAAAAAACCCATCTGCAATTATTGAGCACGAGGCCACTACCTCAAAGATTTCTGAAGACCAGCTTTTTTATTGTAAGCAACGTGGTATTGAAGAAGAGGATGCTGTGAACATGATTGTTAATGGCTTCTGTAAGGATGTTTTCAAAAAGCTGCCAATGGAATTTGCGGTCGAAGCACAAGCGCTCCTCAACGTTAGTCTTGAAGGTGCGGTAGGTTAGTTAATAATTTTAAAGAGTGGGAAAATGTTAGAAATAAAAAATTTACACGCCAAAGTAGGCACTACTAATATCTTAAATGGATTATCTCTCACTATAAAAAAAGGTGAAGTGCATGCCATTATGGGCCCCAATGGATCAGGGAAAAGCACACTTGCAAGAATTATAGCCGGTGATGATAGCTATGATGTGACTGATGGAGAAATTCATTACAAGAACAAAAATCTCATGGAACTATCACCTGAAGAACGCTCAAGAGAAGGAATATTTCTTGGTTTTCAGTATCCAGTTGAAATACCTGGTTTAAATAATTCTCAATTCCTCAAAGCCGCTTTAAATGCCAAAAGAAAATACCTCGGAATCGAGGAAATTGATGCATTTGAATTTCTAAAGATGGCACGTGAAACCATCAAGCGACTCGAGATCGATCCTAGTTTTTTAAATAGGGGTGTGAATGAAGGGTTCTCAGGAGGTGAGAGAAAAAGAAATGAAATCCTCCAAATGACAATGCTAGAACCTAATATTGCAATCCTAGATGAAACTGATTCAGGCCTTGATATTGACGCGCTCAAAGTGGTAGCAAAAGGTGTAAATGAATTTCGCAATCAGGATAACGCAGTAATTCTCGTCACACATTACCAGCGTCTTCTAGAATATATCAAACCAGACAAAGTTCATGTTTTATCAGAAGGAAGAATTATACGCTCAGGAGATGAATCACTAGCGAAAGAGCTAGAAAAAACTGGATACATCGCTGAAAAGGAAAGTAAAAAATGAGCGCTCAGATAAGCTTAGAGCTACTAGCCTCAGCTACCAAAAAATTAACCCAAGGCGAATTGTCTGAGACCAGGAGCAATGCACTTTCTAATCTGAGGGACTCTGAAATGCCCTCGACTAAAAATGAAGAATGGCAGTATACCGATATAAGCAGTGTTTTTGCCTTATGCGAAAAATCCCTCCATGAAACATCGAAAAAAGTCAAATCAACAGTTAAGAAAGAAAATTGCATTGCAGGCGAAATCGATGCTCATTGGATAATGATTAATAATGGAACTATCGATACGCAGGAAGTAAAAAAACTCAGAAAAATCGGAGTTTACGTCTCATTACTCTCAAAAAATCTTGATAACACAGAAGTAATTATTGATGACTCATTGAGTAGTTTAAATGCTGTACTGATGAGTGATGCAATAAAAATCACTATTTCAAGTGAAGCTGAAAACAAAAAACCTATTGGTATACTCTTTGATAATGATACAAGCCTAAGTAATCACGCCAGTAATTTTCGGTGCATTCTCGAGGTAAAGAATAATGCCAACATCAGTATAATTCATGCTCACACAACAAAAATTAATGCACCTCATTTTACAAACTCTGTAGTGCAAATAAATTTAGGTAAAAACAGCCATGTGGAATATTTAAAATTACAAAATTATTCACCAAAACAAACCTTAATAGAAAAATCTATTATCAACCTAGACTTAAATGCAAGTCTCAACTACACCAGTGTTGATATAGGCGGCCAATTAACACGTGCAGATATAGTCATAAACTTCAATGATAAGCATGCAAATGCAATAATAAATGGGGTGTACATTGCAGGGCAAAATCAACATATTGATAATCATATTTCAGCAAACCATTACATCGGCTCAACACAAAGTAGTCAAAATTTCTATGGTGTCATAGGAGGTAATGGGCGTTGCGTATTCAACGGTAAAGCGCTTGTCTGTGAAGGAGCAATTGGCACTAACGCAAATCAATACAATCATAATTTATTAATCAGTGAGAATGCTGAAATTAACACCAAGCCTGAGCTGGAGATTTATAATGATGATGTAAAATGCAGTCATGGCACGACTGTCGGTCAACTAGATAAAAATGCTCTATTCTATATGCAATCAAGAGGAATTGATGAGGATATAGCTCAGCAGTTATTGACAAAAACATTTATAACCAGAATATTGAATGGTATTAAAATTCCATGCGTCAAAAATTCTCTGGAAAATTTAATTACAAATAAATTACAAAAATTATCCCGATGAACTCCCTTCTAAAAATCAACAACAAGAAGTCTAACTTAGATCAGATCGATTACCTTCGGAAAGATTTTCCTACCATTAATCAGGAAATCAACAACCATCCCCTTGTCTATTTGGACAGCGCGGCATCCAGCCAAATGCCGAATCAAGTCATTGAAGAAATATCACGCTATCAAAGTCAGGATCATGCAAATGTTCATCGGGGTATTCATACATTAAGTCATAGAGCAACTGATGTTTACGAAACAGCTAGACAAAAAATTTGCGAATTTATCAATGCGAAAAATACCAATGAAATAATTTTCACTAGCGGCACAACAGACTCGATCAATCTTGTGGCGAATAGTTTTTGTAAACCTAAGCTTGATTCAAGCAAGAAAATCCTAATCAGCCACCTAGAGCATCATTCAAATATAGTGCCATGGCAAATAATTTGTGAACAAACCGGAGCTACTCTTATCGTCGCTCCAATCGACAATAATGGACAGATTAAAACCGAAAAATTAATAAAAATGATTGACTCATCAGTTGTTCTTGTAGCTATCTCGCATGTCTCAAATGCACTTGGCTCTGTGACTTCGCTCAATGAAATAATAGATGCGGCTCACTCATACGCAGTCCCTGTTCTGGTAGATGGGGCGCAAGCAATTTCTCACCTGAAAGTTGATGTTCAAGCGCTTAATGCAGATTTTTATGCTTTTTCTGGTCATAAAATGCTAGGACCAACAGGCATCGGTGCTTTATACGGAAAAGAGCATATTCTAGATAAAATGCCGCCATATCAAGGGGGTGGCGATATGATACTTGAGGTGAAATTTTCAGGGACAGTTTATAATGATTTACCATATAAATTTGAGGCTGGTACCCCTAATATATCAGGAGCCGCAGGGCTTGGCGCTGCAGTTGACTATCTGAATCATGCGGGCATGCATAATATCGAAGAGCATGAAAATACTCTACTCAACAAGATGATGCGAGATTTACAAGAAATAGATGGCGTTAAGTTAATAGGTACGGCAGAAGATAAAGTGGCAGTTCAATCATTTACTATAAAAGACATTCATTCGCATGATATTGGCACCATCCTTGATCACCAAGGAATAGCGATTCGAACAGGTCACCACTGTGCTATGCCCGTAATGGAATTTTTCGATTTACCAGGGACAGCGAGGGCATCATTATCGGTATATAATAATGAGGAAGATATCGGGCGCTTTACCAGTGGATTGCATAAAGTAATTGAAATATTCGCATAATGAAGAAAAGTATTCCAGAAAATAAGTCGCTCAAAGAGCTTTATAGAAAGCTGATAATTAATCATGCAAAACATCCGCTTAATTTCGGTAAACCAGAAAATGAATCCTTGTTCGCCGAAGGAATTAACCCTTTATGTGGTGATAAAATAAGGGTTTATCTTAATATTGATGAAAATAATATAATTGATAAGCTTCACTTTGAAGGAACTGGCTGCGCTATCTCAATAGCCTCAGCTTCATTAATGACCTCAACATTGACAAATATAAATAAAAAAAAAGCAACTCAATATGTGTTCAGCCTAATAAACAACCTTAGCCAAACTAATCCATCTAAGATTGATCAATCAATTATTAATTCTCAGGAAATTGAAGCTTTGGAAGGTGTAAAGAATTTTCCATCAAGAATAAAATGTGCCACATTAAGTTGGCAAACATTTCTATCGGCGCTACAAAATAATAATAAAATAACTACTACGGAAAGATAAATCATTATGTTTGGTCATACCAACGAACCATTTGTATTAACAAGAGATGTCAAAGCAGTCATCATTCCTGCTGGGGAAGTACTGCAACTTCGCGAAGGTACTTCCGGCTTTATCACGCAATCGCTTGGTGGCAGCTTTACTATCTATATTGAAGGGAACTTATTTAGAATAGCAGGTGGAGATGCTGACTCGATAGGCAAAGAAGTAGAGCCACCACCAAAAATTCCAGATAATGCCACAAATAAAGATATTGAGGATATTATATGGAGCCAGCTCAGATCCTGTTATGACCCTGAAATCCCTATAAATATAGTAGATCTAGGATTGATATATCGTTGTGATGTACAAACTTTGAAAGATAATAGTAGAAGCGTTTCTATTGATATGACATTAACAGCACCTGGCTGTGGTATGGGAGAAATTTTAGTTGAAGATGCAAAAGATAAAGTAGCCATCATCCCAACAATCAAAAGTGTCGAAGTTGAGTTAGTCTTTGACCCTCCATGGAGTCAAGAAATGATGTCTGATGAAGCAAGATTACAAACGGGTATGATGTATTAGTTGAGATGGAATTTTTAACGTTACTTAGACACGGTGCAGCATCCTTTGAATTCCAAGGATCTAACGACCTCCAGCGACCTTTAAGCAAGACTGGAATAACAGAAGCCAAATTAATGGCCAGCTCAATAGCTAAACTAAAGCCAATTCCTGATGCAATAATCACCAGTAATGCAATCAGGACCATGAGTACTGCAAAACTAATTACAGAGGAAAATGATTGGTACTCCCTACCTTTAATAAATGATTCGGAACTTTATTTAGCATCATTAGAGACACTGATAAAAAAGATTCAGAAATCATCAAAAACAACAAAACATTTACTTCTAATCAATCACAACCCTGGCTTAAGCGATCTAGCAAATTATCTAATCCCATCCTTTGTAACTTTCATGCCTACTTGCTCGTACTTATCAATTAATTTCAGAGAGAATATCTTAAATTTAGACTTAAACCCCGAAATTGTGAGTTATGAATACGATTATCCTGGTCAATACACTTAATTTAGCTCACAAAAACAATACGCATACAAGCCTTTTGGGTCATTAAAATGCAACCAAGGAAGCATAAATTGTTCAATTTGAGAGTTCAGGTAGTCAAAAGCAGGAGACATTGAACTAGATTTTAGGAAAGTTATATCAAGTGAATGCAGTGTATTTAAAAATGAAATAGCAAGTGACTCAGTTGGGCTAATTTCTTGCTGGAGGTATATCAAACCATATTCAGTTTCACTTAAATTCGTTAATGCTTCTATTTCATTCAGTGCATCATTGAATCCACCAAGGGCATCAATGAGTCCATTATCAAGAGCCTCTGCGCCAGTCCAAATTTGACCTTCAGCAACAGTTCTCACTGTATCTTTAGGAATATTTCGATGCTTAGAAACTTTATTTATAAACTCATCATAGCCATAATCAACTTGGGATTGTACTAAACGTTTAACTTCTGATGACATTTCTCGATCAATACGAAAACTTCCAGACCATTGATTTGTCCCTGAACCATCGGTATAGATACCAAGCTCCGCAAGTGAATTTTGCAAAGTCGGAAACATTGCAAAGACTCCTATTGAACCTGTAATTGTGACTGGAGATGCAAATATTTTATCGGCAGACATAGCAATCCAATAACCACCAGATGCAGCGACGCTTCCCATTAGCACAACAACTGGTTTTTGAGCTGCTTGAAGAGCAATAACTTGCTCTAATATTTGCTCTGAAGCAAAAGCACTACCGCCAGGCGAATCGATTTTAAGCATTACGCCATGAATTGATTCGTCATACAATGCCTTCTTTAGCAACATTGCCGTTGACTCGCCGCCAATTAACCCTGGCGCTTGCTTTCCATTAAGAATCTCACCAGAAGCCACAATGATTGCAATGTTATCTTCATAATCAACAGAATTCTCATCAAGTCGCATTACTGCCAAATAATCATTAAAAGCAATTGTATGTTCATTGAAATCAACTTTAGCAATATTTAATTCTTCACTTATTTGTAACTCAACCTGATCCTTGGTCAAAAGCCCATCAAATAAATTCATATCATAAGCAATAGAAGCAACATTGGTTTTTTCTTTTTCGATATCATCAAGTAAATCTCGTGCATAATTAGATATCGATTTATCAGCTAAATTTCTAACGGAAATAACATCAGTCTCGTATTTATTCCAAAGATTTCCTGCTATGCGTGAACGTGAATCCATTGATTCAGCTGACATATTATTTCGAATGAAAGGCTCGACAGCTGTTTTGTAAGCTCCCGCTCTAAATATATTCCAATCAACTTTAATTTTATTTATTAAATCCTTGTAATAATTAGAATAATAAGAATATCCATCAGGAAAAAATATCCCTTCTGGATGTAAATAAATTTCATTTACTCTGGCTGCTAAATAGTAAGATTCTTGGCTATAATAATCTGCATAAGCAATGATTTTTTTTTCAGATTCACGAACTTCATCCAAAGCAATACCAATTCTTTCTAATTTACTGAGTCCTCCCCCGCTCAACTGATCAAGCCTTAAAATAATAAGTGTGATTCTTGGATCGTTTTTTGCATAATACAAAGCCTCTACTACATCATCCACCAATACTTCGCTTGTGATTTCGCCAAAGACTTCATTTACAGCTCTTTCATAAGCATCACCTTGCAATTGATCAACAAGTTGACCTTGCGGATCAACGATCAACACACTGTTGTTATGTATAGTTGGTAAACGTGATGAAAATAAACTTAACAAGAAAACTAATACCACTAAAAACGAAGCCATACCAATGACTTTTCTGAGGAGCCCTAGAAAACTCCAAAGTAATTTCATGAGATTTTTTAATGATTTAAACAACATATTTATGACTAAATTCAAATCCTTAATGTATCAATAAATCCATTATAATTAGAGTCTTACAGGAAAAATAACGTTAATTCCGGCCAATAAGTAATAAAAACAACGGATACAAAGAGTATAGCAAAAAATGGCAATGTCGCCGCATAAACTGTTGCTATCGATTTATCAAATCGATAGCTCGCTATAAACAAATTCAACCCTACTGGCGGCGTCAAATAACCCAATTGCATTGCGGAAAGAAAAATTATCCCCAAATGAATTGGATCAATCCCGTATTGACTGGCCACAGGCAACAAGAGCGGCACCACCAATACAATGGCTGCAAAAATATCCAGAATAGCGCCTAAAATTAATAAAAATAATAACAACAAGGCCAAAAAGGTAAATTGATCGGTAATGATGCTAGAAATAGTAAAAAACAACTGCTGAGGAATGCCTGAGTCAATCATATAATTTGTAGAGGCAAGTGAGACAGCCAGTACAATTAAAATACCTCCCACCAAGAGCATTGACTCTCTCATCAAACGAGGGAGATCGGCAATTTTTATCTCCTTTAAGAGAAATACCTCTATACAAATTACATACAATGCAGTGATAGCAGCCGCCTCTGAGACAGCAAAGAATCCTGAGTAAATTCCCCCTAAAACTATAATAGGTAATGGTAGCTCCCAAGCTGATTCTCGGAGCGCTTGTATCAACTCATCAAAATTAAAAGGTTTTATCTCTCTGTCCGAGTGACGGCCCACCCACAAGCAATACAAAGAAAGCATTAATAGCATCAACATACCTGGCAACAATCCGGCTTTAAATAGGTCATCAATGGATACTTCAGCTATCACCCCATAAAGTATTAAGGGTAATGAGGGAGCAAATAAAAGCCCCAAGCTTCCTGATGTGGTAATTAATCCAAGGCTAAATTTATCTGAATACCCATCAGTTTTAAGTGCAGGATACAAAATAGCCCCAATAGCTATTATGGTTACCCCCGAAGCACCCGTAAATGCGGTAAAAAAAGCACACGCAAACAAAGAAACTATGGCTAATCCACATGGCATCCAACCCAGCATAGCATTGGTGAGGCGAACTAACCTTTTAGGTGCCCCGCTTTCACTTAACAGATACCCAGAGACGGTAAAAAGTGGAATTGCAGAGAGAAATGGCATATTTGCAAGACCTAAAATCTCAATAACTAAAGCCATTAAATCTATACCTTCAGCTTGATAACCAATCATGGCACTCGCAGCTATAATCGCGAACAATGGTGTTCCAATTAAACATAACAAGATCAATAAACTCATCATTATTACGCGGAACTCTTGAATCTAAAGAGATGTTTAATACATACACTTAAATAACGATAACCCATTAAAAAAAATGCCATGGGAATCACGCTATATACAATCCAAGCAGGGATATCGATTAAAACTTTTTCTTCAAAATTGAAAGTAAGATCAATAAATCGAAATGCATGCCATGCTATTATCCAGCAAACTCCAGAGGTAACTAATGCATTAAATGCTTGCAATAACATAGAATACTGCGGTTTTATGAGATTAGAGATCAGGTCAATTTTTAAATGTTTATTTTCTCGACTGGCCGATATTGATGCTACTAAAGTGGCCCAAAGTACTAACATCTTAACTAACTCGTCAGCCCAAATAAAACCGAAATTAAAAAACAGTCGCATAATAACTTGAGTAACTGAAAGCAAAACAATACTCCCAATCAATCCGACTATCAAACCATCTTCTATAACAATCCCAATACGTTCGATTTTCTTTAAAACTGGCTTAATTATCATAGTAATTATTTAATGATCTTTCTTTCTGTAATCTTGAATATACGATGAAATTTCATCGTATAAATCTTTAGAAAACATGCCACGATTAGCCATACTCTGGTTCGGTTCGACAAGAAGGTCAGTCAATTTACCATACTCATTATCATCAAAAGGAACCTCAATCAAACCAATATTCAGGAGCGCTTGCATCGCATTTTGAGCATCTTTCTCACTTCCTTGGTCTACCTCATTATAAATACGGGTTAACACTTCAGACATTACCGCATGATCATCTGGGCGAAGACGTTTTATTACCCTAGTATCAATAGCAAGAAACCCCATAACGTATAAAACTGGAATTTTTGTTACATATTTAACTTTAGTATGCCATTGGAGCGCCAATGCAACGACTGGAGGAATTGCCACAATATCAATCAATCCAGTCTGTAGGCCTGTTAATACATCTGTGACTGGAAGTGATATGGGTAATAAATCAAGCGCTTTCATCGCTTCATAGCTAATAAGGTCACCCTGAGGTAACCATATTTTCTTATCTTTTAAATCTTCATAGCCCTTAATCGGCTCATTAGACATAATATAAGCAAAACCGCCGCTAGCAAAACCATAGACTTCAAAACCTAGCCTTTTAAATCCAGCTTCTAGCTCCATATCTACGAAACTTCTAATATGATTTACTTCATCTACATTCTTAAATAAAAATGGCAACCCAACAATATTCAAATCAGGATAGCTAGTCTGAAAATCATTAGGGGAAAATGTACCTCCCTGTAATTGCCCTATTTTTATTTTTTGTTTGTTCTTTCTTGCACCACCCTGTGCACCACCCCAGTAAAACTTTAATTTTACACGGCTATCAGTGCGTTCAAGAATCTCTTTTGACCCTTCATTGAATCTATTCGCCCAATCTGAATTTTGAGGCGCCAGAGTAGCAATTTTTATTTGTGTTTGACTCTGGACAAATGAGAACAAGGAGAAAAAAAGAAATAACACGCCAATATCCTTGATTAATCTTCCGAAATGCCAAATATTTTTATTAAAAATAGTCATCAGCACTCTCAAGTAAAGATTTTGCTTTCTCTTGAGCCAACATATTGGTCAAGGTGTAACCCGAAGTCACAGGATCTGCTGCAACAATTTCATTTAATAATCGGTCATGTAAGTCCCTATCATACAAAGGTTTTGCATATCCAGCGGCATACTCAACCTTGGCGTTAAGATTCTTCCCTTCACTTAATTTAATCGCTAACTCAAAATATTGCTTTCCTTTAACATAATCTCCACCTAATGCTGGGGGTCTTAAAGTAACCATAATACCCAAATAGGTATAAACCGAATCAAGCGGCGTATTATCTCTTGAGATTAATATATATCGTTCTAATAGGGCTTGTATATGAGGTAAGCGGGCAATTGCATTCCAATCAGCACTGTGGGCACGTGTGTAAGCAAGGGAAGCGACAGCATGATTTAGCAGCAACTCAGCATGGCGCTCATCAATATCACTAAGTACGTCTAAATAACCTTGATAGGTATAATCTTCCCAATAACAAGTTAATTCTTGAGATAAGCATAAAGATTTGCTGCTGTACGCTAAAGCTTTCTTCGTCAAGCCTTTTGAACGCTCCTCATCATCGACAAAAATACTTCCGTATAAGGCATATAGGTTTGCTGCTGCAGAAAGGATAACTGGATTCTCAGGGTCGCCCTCGATCAAACTATCCAATAGTAATAAATAAGCCGGAGCACCATTTCGAACCAATTCAGGATC
This sequence comes from Woeseiaceae bacterium, assembly GCA_028822065.1. Taxonomy (GTDB): domain Bacteria; phylum Pseudomonadota; class Gammaproteobacteria; order Steroidobacterales; family Woeseiaceae; genus SP4260. The sequence goes on from JAPKEL010000019.1 coordinate 26,524, forward strand.
ATCTTGATTCATAATTGCAATAGCTAAATTATTAGCAAGATTTTCCGTAACGTTAGAGACGATCGAGGTACACGCAGAAGCCGTGAACACGAGAATAATAAAGATAAGAAATTTTTGTATTGAGCACTTCACTTTAATTTAAATAACCATGCCTTTTTACTTATTCACATCGGCATAACTATTGTCTGTAAGGCAAAAAATAATAAACGATACTAAATTTTTTCTTTTATTCTTGCTGCTTTACCGGTCAACCCACGCAAATAATATAATTTAGCTTGACGCACATCGCCACGCCGCTTCACCTGAATCTCACTAACTAATGGGCTGTATGTTTGGAATACTCTTTCTACACCTTCACCATGCGAGATTTTACGGACGGTAAAAGAAGAATTTAAACCTCTATTTCTTTTTGCAATGACAAGACCTTCATATGCCTGAAGTCGTTCACGATTCCCCTCTTTTACTTTCACTTGAACCACCACAGAATCACCGGGTGAAAATGCTGGAATCTCTTTGGTCATTTGTTCTTTTTCTAATTCTTCTATTATGTTACTCATGTGCCTATACCTAATGCTATGCCAATTAAAACTTACACTGTAATTATACCCTTAATCTTTAATTAGTTGCTTGTATTTATTTATAATTTTTTTTTGTTGCTCTGTTAATTCATTAATTAGATCCGGTCTTTTTTCATATGTCCTAATCAATGATTGCTCGGTACGCCATAATTTTATGGCTTCATGATTACCCGATAATAAAACTTCCGGTACAGAATGACCTTCAATCGCTTCTGGTCGAGTATATTGAGGGTACTCCAATAAATTATTTTCGAATGATTCTTCAAGAGATGATTTATCATCTCCAAGCGTACCCGGAAGAAGTCTTGCTATAGCATCTATAGCAGCCATCGCAGCTATCTCACCACCGCTTAAAATAAAATCACCCAATGAAATTTCTTCATCAATATGATTTTCAATAAGCCGCTCATCAATCCCCTCATACCTTCCGGTTACTAATATCAAAGCCGGTAATTTCGAAAAACGCCTGGCTATTTTTTGATTAAAAGGTTTACCTTGAGGTGACATAAGTATGACAGGACAATCATTAGATAAAGTCTTTTTTGCTGCATTTATAGCTAATTTCAATGGTTTAAATTTCATTACCATGCCTGGTCCACCGCCATAAGATTTATCATCAACTTTATGATAAGCGTCTGAAGTAAAATCCCTGGGATTATATGTAGATAAAGATAACAATTTCTCATCAGCGGCACGACCAACTACTCCATATTGAACAATCAAACGAATCATTTCAGGGAGCAAGCTGACAACACCGATATTCAATTCAATCTACCCATTCCCAATCTACGACAATCTTTCTTGTGTTTAGATCAACTTTCTTTATTACTTGATTCATAACAAATGGAATTAATATTTGGTTCTCACCCTGAACAACCATCACATCATTTGCTCCAGTCTCTAACAATTTACTAACAACACCCAGTTCTTTTAACTGCAAATTGATGACCTGTAAACCCTCTAACTCTCTCCAATAATAGTGACCATCACCTAATTTTGGTAAGCAATTAATTGGCAATATCAAATTCAATCCTATGAATTTAGCAGCTGCTTCACGATCACTAACACCAGATAATTTGACAATAATCAATTTACCTTGCTTACGTCCTTCAAGTATTTTTCCGTCATCAAGGTCTATTGCCCCCTCGATATAGCACTCAGGGTAACTCAAAATAGCCTCAACTGGCTTGGTATGAGAAAATATTTTAACCCACCCTTTTACGCCATAGTGACCAGATACCCTTCCCAGAATAAGAGTTTCTTGGTTTTTTTCTAATTTTGGATCCATCTTAAATATAGTCTAGACATAATTCATGCCCATGAACATAATATTTAGCTAGAGGAGGCAAGCGCCTTGCGTTGAGCTTTGAGGAGGGAGGATACTGTATCTGATGTTTGCGCACCTTTACTTAACCAGTAATCTACGCGCTCTAAATCTACTCTGAGATTTTCAGTTGACTCCTTACCTACCGGATTAAAAAAACCTAAGCGCTCGATATATCTGCCGTCGCGTTTATTTCTGCTGTCCGTGACAACCAAATGATAAAAAGGCCGTTTTTTTGCCCCTGAGCGTGAAAGTCGTATTGTAACCATTGTTTTTCCGTTTTTTGATATGAGTATATTTTTCTATACTTCATGTTTATTTTGTAGAGTGCGCATTGTACCTATTTAAAAACTAAAGTGAAGGTTTTTTAATTAGTCAAAAGCGTCACTAATGCATTTTATTTCATCTTAAACCAGGCGGAATATTCATCCCTGATATGCCTCGCATCATTTTTTTCATTTTACCACCTGCCATTTTCTTCATCATTTTTTCCATTTGCATATGCTGCTTCATCAATTTATTAATGTCTTGAATTTGCAGCCCACAACCACCGGCAATACGTCTTTTTCTTGAACCATTTATGGTTTTAGGGAACCGTCTTTCATTTGGAGTCATTGAATTGATGATTGCAATTTGCCGTTTCAATTGTTTTTCATTAAATTGTTGGTTCATTGCAGCATTATTAAGCTGTCCGGCCATTGGCAATTTTTCAAGCAACGCACTCATACCCCCCATCCCAATCATCTGCTCTAACTGATTCTTTAAATCATAAAGATCAAATTTTTTACCTTTTTTTATTTTATTAGCTAAACGTTCAGATTGTTTACGATCAACTTTAGCTTCTATTTCCTCAACAAGTGAGAGCACATCTCCCATGCCCAAGATACGAGAAGCCATTCGTTCAGGATGAAACAATTCAATATCATCTATCTTTTCTCCCACTCCCAGATAATATATTGATTTTCCTGTTACCTGAGAAACAGACAGCGCTACACCACCTCGAGCGTCACCATCAGCTTTAGTTAAGATAATACCGGTTATATCAAGCCTTTCAGAAAATGCTTGGGCAGGATTAATTGCATCTTGGCCTGCCATGCTATCTACCACAAAGAAAGTTTCATTTGGATTTGCTACTTTATGTATATCTGATATCTCAGCCATCATTGAGTCATCGATATGTAATCTTCCGGCAGTATCAATAATAATTACATCAGATTGAGACCGTTGGCTTTGTTTTAATGCTTTCGTTACTATTGATTTTGGTGTTTGCGAATCTTCACTATCATAAAAATCTGCACCAATATCGCTGGCCAATCTATTTAATTGCAAAATAGCTGCTGGTCGATGAATATCAACACTTACAAGCATGACACGTTTCTTTTCTATATCTATTAATCGTTTAGCTAACTTTGCGGCGGTTGTTGTCTTACCTGACCCCTGCAAACCAACCATCATAATTACAATAGGCGACGGTCTTTTTAAATTTAACTCAACCGTCTTATTACCAAATAACTCTATCAATTTATGATGGATTATCTTTGTAAATGCCTGACCAGGGGTTAAGCTTTTTTCAATCTTACTCCCAATAACATCTTCGCTAACCCCTTCTATAAAACTTTTAACTATTGGGAGCGCCACATCAGCTTCCAAAAGGGCTAAACGTATTTCTCTTAGGGTGTCTTTTATATTGCCATCGCTCAATCGTCCTTTACCTTGAAGGTTTCGAGTTATAGAGCTTAAACGTTGCGTAAGATTAGAAAACATTGATATTACCGTTTATTTATCAAAAGAATTTAGGTGAAATTTTACATTAAAAATTGATTTATTGTTATTTATTATTGAGAATCATTCTCATTTAGGATAATCTTACATTAAAATTATGCATACCAGTATTCAATTATCTGGCATCATTAACAAATGAATGGTTTTAACAGCTATATGGTTATTTTATCTACTTACTTAATCTCATCGATTACTTACGCCTCATCCCAGTGGCCAACGACTGATAAATCCCAAAATAGATTGTTCGTTATCGCATCATTATCTGGTTTGATAGGCTTGCTAATTCACCTGAACAGTCTAATTCAGAATATTACTCAACAAAATGGCCTCTCGCTCTCTTTAATCAATATTATTTCTCTCATTGGTTTTCAACTAGCATTAATTGCAGTTATTGCTGCTTTTAATAAATCACTCAGAGGTTTTGCTGGGGGAATAATATTTATTGCTAGTTTATCAGCTGTAGTTTCAATTTGGAGCTTAAATTATTGGGGTAACTCAGACATTGAAGTTAAAGCTTTAAGCTGGCAAATTAAAACTCATGCACTTAGCTCATTATTTGCCTACGGTCTTTTATGTGCAGGAGCGATCATTTCATTATTTGCCTTAATACAAAATAACCGTTTAAGAGCTCGTAAAATTTCATCGTTTAATGCGCTTTTTGCTCCACTCGAAACTACTGAGAATCTTCTTTTCAATATTGCATCAACGGGCTTTGTAATACTCTTCCTTGCTATATTCTCTGGCCTTATATTTATTGAAGACATATTTTCTCAGCACCTCGCGCATAAAACGATTCTCTCAATAACTGCATTAATTATGTTTGGAGTTTTAATCTATGGCAGAAAATTTTA